>NZ_JBHJRC010000088.1:0-28323 GCF_042261735.1 Kitasatospora sp. NPDC056327
GAGGTGCGTGCCCCGGCGTCGCGGGCCCGGCAGTGATCCACAAGAGACGCCCCAGCCTCCGCGCGGGCCGGTGCCCGCGGGCCGGTCCGCCGGTCCGCGGGCACCGGCCCGTGCGCGGGGCCCGGGCCTGCCCCGTCGGTCAGTACTTGGGGGCGCCGCGGCCGCGGAGCAGGTTCGAGGCCCGGCGCTCCCGCGCGCCCCAGCAGGCCCGGTGCCAGTGCCGGCGGTCGTCCACCCCCGCGCCGTGCGTCGGCCAGGCCACCACGTGGCCCACCCCGGGCGGGATCTCCTGGTCGCAGCCGGGGCAGCGGTAGAACCGGCCGGCCGTCCCGGCCACCGTCTGCACCACCCAGTCCTCGCCCTGGTAGCTCTCCGTCCGGCGCAGCGAGCCGCCCAGCGGTGCGGCCGGCTCCGTCGGATCCTGGTCGGCGGCGCTCTTGATCCGGTTGCGTCGGGGCGACACGGCGGGCTACCTCTCTACGGGTTGCGGGAACCGTTCCAGCCTACGGCCGGGCGCCACCGGCCCGGGTCACTATCACGGCATCGGTGGATGATCGGGTGTTTCCTGGGAGATCCACCCGTTTCTCCGGGAAATTGGTGGTCCGGCGTGCCATTGGCACATGACATGGGCTACTCACGAGGGGACAGGCGGGGCCCGCGTACCCTGCGTGCACCCGAGGAGGCCTCTGAATGACCAGAACCAGCGCCCGCGCCGAGACCCGCCGACCCGTCGGGGTCCGCCCGCCGGCCCCCGGCCCGGTGCTGACCACGACCGTCACGGCCACCGCCGGCACCCCGGTGCCCGCGGTCCAGCGGACGCTCCCCGCCACCGCGGACACCGCACCGGTACGGGTCGGCGCCTTCCTGCTCTCCGCGCAGTTCCCCGGCCAGACCCACGGCGAGGCACTGGACCGCACCGTGCGCGCCGCCGTCGCGGCCGAGCAGGCGGGCCTGGACAGCGTCTGGCTGGCCGAGCACCACTTCGTCCCGTACGGGGTCTGCCCGAACGCCGCCACGCTGGCCGCCCTGCTGCTCGGCCGGACCAGGCGGATCGGCGTCGGCACCGCGGTCAGCGTGCTCTCCACCACCCATCCGGTGGCGCTGGGCGAACAGGCCGCGCTGCTCCACCTCACCTCCGGCGGGCGCTTCACGCTCGGGGTGGGGCGCGGCGGCCCGTGGATCGACCTGGACGTCTTCGGCGGTGGCGTGGACGCCTTCGAGCAGGGCTTCCCGGAGCGGCTGGACCTGCTGCTGCGCTGGCTGCGCGGCTCCCGGGTGGGTGCGGCCGGACCGCAGTTCAGCTTCCCCGAGGTGGCCGTCGTGCCCCGGGCCACCGAACCGCCCCGCCGGCCGGACCTCGGCGCCTGGCTGGGCCTCGACGACCGGACCGGACTGCTGCGCTTCCCCCGTCAGCGCCAGGACGCCGACGGACCCGCCGACGAGCAGCTCACCACGTCGGGGCGGCCCGCCGCCGGGCCGCCGGTGGTGGTCGCCTGCACCTCGCCCGGCGGGGTGCGCACGGCCGCCGAACGCGGCCTGCCGATGCTGCTCGGCATGCACTCGGGCGACGACGACAAGCTGCACATGCTGGAGCTGTATCGTTCCGCCTGGCTGGCCGCCGGACGCGGCGAGGAGCAGCTGCGCCGGGTCTCCCGGCTGCACGTCGCGGCCGGCGTGGCCCAGGTCGACGACCGCACCTCGGCGGCCCGGGCCACCCTGCTGCGCGCGATGCCCGGGTGGTTCGAGTTCGGGCTCGGCGCCCACCGCACGGTGGACGGCCGGGAGCGCAAGATGAGGGACCCGCGCCAGTACACCGAACTGCTCTGCGACCTGCACGCGGTCGGCACGCCGAAGCAGTGCGCGGACCGGCTCCTGGCCACCGCCGAGCGGACCGGCATCCGCCGCTTCGCCCTGCTCGCCGAGGGCAGCGGCGACCGGGAGGCCACCCTGAACAACATCGCCCGGCTCGGCTCCGAGGTCCTGCCGCAGCTGGGCTGAGCTCCGGCCGCTCGCCCCGGACCCTGCGGCCCGGAGGCGAGCGGGCGATCAACAGTCGCGGAGCTCGTCGGACTGGTTGAGCAGCTGTTCGCGGACCGAGGTGAAGCGCTCGTAGCGCTTCTTGTTGGCGGACGACGGCACGAACACCGCCACCCGGTGACAGTTCTGGAAGGCCAGCTGGACACCGAAGTGCCGCTCCAGGGCGCCCCGGATGGCGTTGCTGGCCAGCGCCCGCAGGAGCTGGCCCCTGGCCTGCTCGCTGGGCGGCGGTACGTGGTTGTCGGCGAAGTCGGTGCCGTCGACCTTCGCCTGGGCGACCAGCGAGCTGATCAGGTCCCAGGCGTACGGCAGGGAGACGCGGACGCACTCGACGAACTCCCGCTCGTCGACAGCGTCCCGCTCGGCCTTCTCCAGGAGGGCCGGTGAGACGTCGAGCGACATGGGTTCTCCTCTCGCGGACCACCCGCGCAGCGCCCGGGTGGTGATGCGTAGTCCAAGTCCAAGCTGAGGGTGAGGGTGGGGACGCGAGTGTGTCCGGAACGCCGTCGGACGGGTGTGACGCCGTAGGACGGCCGGTTTCCGGCACCGCGCCGACGCGGGGGCGCCGATGACCCGAGGGTCGTGGTCGGGGGCGCCGGCCGCTCAGAACAGCGTGGCAGTCAACGGCGGGCCAGGCCGTCGATTCCGGCTGATTGCTCCGGGAATGCATCCCGATGCACCAGAATGGCCGGATCCTGTCGGATCGTTCATCTGAAGTCTCCATCCCCGTTGACAGCGATCCCGCAAGCAAGCCGTCACACACCGTAGCGGCCTATGGTGGTGGCCGCCAGGGTGCCGACAGGCTTTCGCGGGATCGCCGGGCATCCATGTTCGCGGGGTTCGCGGATTCTTCACCCGGTCGTCGTGGAATCGCATCAACTGGCCCCGGTGGGCTAGCGTGGTCGACCGTGCGTCTCGTAATTGCCCGCTGCTCAGTCGACTATGCCGGTCGGCTCTCCGCCCATCTGCCCTCCGCCACCAGGCTCATCCTGGTCAAGGCCGACGGCAGCGTCAGCATCCACGCCGACGACCGCGCCTACAAGCCGCTCAACTGGATGTCCCCGCCGTGCGCCCTCAAGGAGGCCGACGGGGTCTGGACGGTGGAGAACAAGGCCGGCGAGAAGCTCATCATCACGCTGGAGGAGGTGCTGCACGATTCCTCCCACGAGCTGGGGGTGGACCCCGGCCTCATCAAGGACGGCGTCGAGGCGCACCTCCAGGAGCTGCTCGCGGACCGGATGGAGGTGCTCGGCCCGGGCTGGTCGCTGATCCGCCGCGAGTACCCGACCGCGATCGGCCCGGTCGACATCCTGTGCCGCGACGGCGACGGCACGACGATCGCCGTCGAGATCAAGCGGCGCGGCGAGATCGACGGCGTCGAGCAGCTCACCCGGTACCTGGAACTGCTCAACCGCGACCCGCTGCTGGCGCCGGTGAAGGGCGTCTTCGCCGCCCAGGAGATCAAGCCGCAGGCGCGCGTGCTCGCCACTGACCGCGGCATCGGCTGCGTGGTCCTGGACTACGACGAGCTGCGCGGCATCGACGACGACAAGCTGAAGCTCTTCTGAGCCGCTAACTTCCGCTGGGCGACGGGGACGTCGCGGACGCCGTCGGGCTCGCCGAGCCCGGCGGCGTCGTCGTGTCCGTGGGCGTCGGGCCGGGCGTCGCCGGCACGGTCGCCGGCGGCGTGGTCGCGGGGGGCTGGCCGGGCTGCCCGGTCGGCTGGGTACCGCCGCCGGTGCCCGTTCCCCCGGTCCCCGTGTTCCCGCCCCCGCCTCCCGTCCCGCCGCCGGTACCGCCCGCGCCCGTCCCGCCCGCGGCCCCGCCCGTCCCGCCCGTCCCGCCCGCCGGGGGCGGTGGCGGGTTCTGGGCGGGGGGCTGCGAGGGCGGGGCGGCGGTGGTGCTCTGTCCCTGGCCCGGCGAGCGGGTCGGCCGCTTCGACGCGGACGCCGGGGCGGAGGCCGACGGCGACCCGGACGGCGTGCGCGAGGCCGTCGCGCCGCCGCCCGGCACGGGCTCCTCCGCCGGCTCCTCGTCCGCCGGAGCACCGGTCCCGTCGGTCGGCGCGGCGGCCGGGACCGGGGCCGACGAGGGCGATCCCGGGCCGGTCGGCCGCGGGGTGCCGGAGCGCGGCGAGGGGCCCGCACCGGGCGGCGCGGCGCCGTCGTCGGTGCTGCTGTGCGGGTCCTGGCCCCGGTCCTCGCCGCCGGCCGTCATCCCGACCGCGGTGCCGAGCACGCCCAGCGCCAGGACCGCCGCCGAGGCCGCGATCGCCGTGCGTCTGGCCCGGCCCGGCCCGGCCACCGCCCCGAACTTCAACGGCACCCGCGCGATGGCCCGCAGGGCCGGCCGACGGGCCGCCGGTGCCCCGGCCGGCGCCGCGGGCGGCAGCTGCCGGCCCTCGGCGCGCAGCAGGTCGAGCATCCGGCGCGCCCCGGCCACCCCGCGCTGCTCGCCGAGCGTGCCGCGCAGCGCGAGCGCGGCCTCCAACTCGGCGACGGCGCGGCCCGGTTCGCCGACGCAGACGGCGTACACCCCCAGCTCGTGGCGGAACCAGGCCTCGTCGGCCCGGGAGCCGGTCCGCCGGGCCGCCTCCAGGCCGAGCTGCAGGGCCCGCTCCCAGGCCCCCCAGCGCAGCGCCAGCGCCAGCGCGGGGGCCGCCGCACGGGCCAGCCGCCGCACCGCGTCGTGCCGGCCCGCGGTCCGGTCGGCGAGCAGGACGCCGATCACCACCTCGGCCTCGGCGGCGATCTGCGGCAGCGAGACCGAGGTGTGCCCGACCCACCAGGCGAAGTGCTGGGCGGCGCCGTCGACGCTGTCCCGGGCCGGCCAGTGCGGGGCGAGCAGCTCCAGCGCCCCGGCGGTCAGCCGGTGGTGGCCGCCGATGGACACGGCGAGTCCGGCGTCGGCGAGTTCGGCGAGCGCGCTCTCGCCCTGGCCGACGTCGATCAGCGCGGGCAGGTGCGGGGCGGTCGGGCACTCGCCGCCGAGCGCCACGGCGAGTCGCAGGACGGCCCTGGCGGTCTCGCCGAGCCCCTCGGCGAGCCGGACGGCGGGCAGCGAGGACTCGGCGACCGAGGGCAGCGGCACGGTGTCGCGCAGCACCGCCTCGCGGACCGCCGGGTCGGGATCGTGGACGGGCCCCTTCACCGCGCCGAAGACGTCCAGCCGGTCGTCCTCGGCGGCGACCAGCGCGTCCACCGCGACGTCCCGCTGGCGCAGCAGCGCGGCGGCCTGGACGAAGCGCAGCGGCAGCCCCTCGGACTCGAACCAGAGGTCCACCGCCCACGCCTTCTCGGCGGCGTCCAGCGGCCGCCCGGCCAGACGGGCGGCCAGGGCCAGGCAGGCGGGGCGGGAGAGGCCGGCGACCAGGTGGTCCCGGAGCCGGGATCCCGGGCTCAGCAGCGGGCTCTCCGGGGCGACCGATATCAGGAAGGAGCAGTCGGGGGCGGCGGCGAGCAGTTCCTCCAGCTCGGCGCCGACGGGCTCGGCCTCGTCGATGACGACGATCGCGGCGACCCCGGCGAGGTGTTCGGCGATCCGGTCCGGGCCGGGGCGGTAGCCGGGGGCGTGGTGGGTCGCCGCGAAGAGGTCCTGGAGCAGGTCGGCGGCGGTGCGGCGGTGGCCGCACAACTGGACGACGCCGCCGGGCGCGAGCGGGCCGGCCGCCCCCGCGACGGCGGACAGCAGGGCGCTGCGTCCGGAGCCGGCCTGACCGACCAGGCGTATCGAGCGGCCCTCGGCGAGCAGGCCGAGGAGCTGGGCGATGTCGGCCTCGCGGTCGAGCAGCGGCAGGTCGGCCGGGCCGGCGCCGAGTGCGAGCGGTCCGACCCTGCGGTCGGCGTCGCCGGCCGGGCCGCGGGCGGGCCCGCCGGGGCCGGTCCTGCGGGGGCGGGGGCGCCACTCCTCGGGGCAGGGCCGGACCTCGGAGCCCTCGGGGCCGCCGACCGTCACCAGCAGGCCGCCGGTGACCAGTTCACCGCTCCGGGTGCGCACGGACTCCTGCCGGAAGTCACCGGTTGGCTGTGCCACGTTCTGCTCCGCCCCACGCTCGCGCCGTCGACTGGGACCGGCGGCCGTCCGCCGGCGAGGGCCGGGCCGGGCGGGCCGTGTCCTGACGCCAGACTCTCGCACATCCGCACCCGCCCGCGCAGCGCCGTCCGCAAGCCCGGCGGCCCGGGCGGCCGCGGCGGGCGGAGCGGGCCCGCGGGGCGCCGGGTCAGACGGCGGGCAGGCCGGCGCCGAGCGGGTCCGCGTCGACGCCCTCGACGGCGAGGATGCGGTGCAGCCGGGTGGCCACCAGCAGCCGCTGGAGCTGGGCCGGGACGGAGCGCAGCACCAGCCGGCGGCCGATCCGGCCGGCCCGGCGGTGGGTCCCCATGATCACGCCGAGGCCGGTGGCGTCCCAGAACTCCAGCCGGGCGAGGTCGAGGACCAGGTCGCCGAGACCGCCGTCGACCGCCTGGTGCAGCCGGGCGCGCGCGTCGGCGGCGGTGCGCACGTCGAGGCGGCCTTCGATGGCCAGCGCCGCGTGGTCGCCGGTGATGCGCATGCTCTCCTCCTCCGCGTGGCGGTCCCGGGTCCTCCGCGTGGCGGGCCCGGGTACGGGTGTGCCGGTGTCGGCCGGGTGGGTGGGTGTGTCGTGGGTGCGGGTGTGGTGGGTACGGGCGTCGTGGGTACGGGTGTCGCCGACGGTCCCGGGCCGCGGGGGTGGTGGCGGTCCGGGTGCCGGGCGGACCCCGGGGGCCCCGCGCACCGGCCCCGGCCGGAATGCCGGGTTCCCCGTCATCCATCTGACGGTGGGCCGGGCCCCTGGGTTGCTGGTTCCGGCCGGATCTGAAGCAACTTCACTCGTCCGAGGGAATATACGCAGGAACTCTCCACACCTACGCTCGATTACCGCCCAAATCACCCGTCCGCGGCACCGGCGTGAGGAAACTCACCGTCCGGTAGCACGGGCCGCATGGCCTACGGCCGTACGGCCCGTCCGTTCACCGACTCATCGGCCGGGCGGCCCGGTGACGCTCCGGCAGGGCACCCGCCGGGGTCACTTGCCCGGGTGCGGGTAGAAGCCGCGGCCGCTCTTGCGGCCGAGGTCGCCGGCGGTGACCATCCGCGCCATGATCTCGGGGGCGGCGAACTTCTCGTCCTGGGTCTCCTGGTAGATGTTGCGCGCGGCGTGCAGCAGGATGTCCACGCCGGTCAGGTCCGCGGTCTCCAGCGGGCCCATCGGGTGCCCGAAGCCGAGCCGGCAGGCCGTGTCGATGTCCTCGGCGCTGGCGACGCCCGACTCGTAGAGCTTCGCGGCCTCGACGACCAGCGCGGTGATCAGGCGGGTGGTCACGAAGCCGGCCACGTCCCGGTTGACCACCACGACCTCCTTGCCGACGCCCTCGGCGAAGGCCCGGGCGGTGGCCAGGGTCTCGTCGCTGGTCTTGTAGCCGCGGACCAGCTCGACCAGCTTCATCAGCGGCACCGGCGAGAAGAAGTGCACGCCGACGACGGACTCGGGGCGGGAGGTGGCGGCGGCGATCCGGGTGATCGGGATCGCGGAGGTGTTGGAGGCGAGCACCGCGCCGTCCTTGGCGAGCCTGTCGAGCTCCCGGAAGACGCCCTCCTTGACGTCCAGCTGCTCGAAGACCGCCTCGACCACGATGTCCGCCCCGGCGACCGCGCCGAGGTCGGTGGTGGTGGTGATCCGGCCGAGCGCCGCCTCGGCGTCCCCGGCGGTCAGCCGGCCCTTGGAGACGAACTTGTCGTACGAGGCCCGGATACCGTCCAGCCCGCGCCGCAGCGCCTCCTCGGTCACGTCGCGCAGGACCACCGGGTGCCCGGCCCGGGCGGAGACCTGGGCGATGCCGGCGCCCATCAGGCCGGCCCCGATCACGGCGATCTGCTTGTTGGACGCACTGCTCATGGCTTGCTCTCCCGATGCCGTCGCCGCCCGGGTGGGCGGGCCCCGAAGGCGGCTCAAGGCAGGGATCACCCGCCGAGCCGCATCGCTCATGGGCCGGACTTTAGTGCCCAGACGGTGCCCGTGGTGCCATCCGGAGGTGTGATCTGCAACCGACCTGGGCGGGCGGGTGAACCGGCTGATCAGATCATCATTCCGAGGTCCTGGGCCAGGATCGCCGCCTGCACCCGGCTGCGCAGCCGCAGCTTCGCCAGGATCCGGCTGACGTGCGTCTTGGTGGTCGCCTCCGCCATCTCCAGCCGGCCCGCGATCTCGCCGTTCGACAGCCCGGCGCCGATGCAGGCGAGCACCTCCCGCTCGCGCGGGGTCAGCTCGGCCACCGCCGTCCGGACCTCCGGCCCCACCGTCCGCCCCGGCCTGGCGAAGGTGCCGATCAGCCGCCGGGTCACCGAGGGCGCCAGCATGCCGTCCCCGCGCGCCACCGTACGGATGCCCTCGACCAGCGCGTCCGCCTCCAGGTCCTTCAGGAGGAACCCGGCCGCCCCGGCGCGCAGCGCGCCGTAGACGTACTCGTCCAGGTCGAAGGTGGTCAGCACCAGGACCTGCGCCGCCCCGGCCGCCACCACCTCGCGGGTCGCCGAGACGCCGTCCAGCCGCGGCATCTGGACATCCATCAGGACGACGTCCGGCCGCAGCTCCAGGGCCAGCCGGACGGCCTCCTCGCCGTCCGCCGCCTGCCCGACCACCTCCAGGTCCGGCTCGGCCCGCAGGATCATCACCAGCGCCGCCCGGACCGCCGCCTGGTCCTCCGCGACCAGCACCCGGATCGTCATTCCCGTTCCGCCCCTTCCTCCGACGCCGGCGTCCGCGGCAGCACCGCGCGCACGCTCCAGTTCCCTTCCCGCGGACCGGCGTCGAAGCTGCCGCCCAGCAGCGAGGCCCGCTCCGCCATGCCGATCAGCCCGGCCCGGGCACCCGGCAGCGACTGGCCCGCCCCGCGCCGGAACGGGCTGTCCACGGCGATCCGCAGCTCCCCGGGACGGAAGTCCAGCAGCACCCGGACCTCCCCCGGTCCGGCGTGCTTGAGCGCGTTGGTCAGCGACTCCTGGACGATCCGGTACGCGGCCAGCCCCACCGGCACCGGGATCTCGCCGCGCTCGCCCCGCTCGGTCAGCCCGAACCCCAGCCCGACGTCCTGCCCGGCCGCCCGCGCCTTGGCGAGCAGGCTGTCCACCGCCGAGAGGTCCGGCGCGGCGTACGACTCGTCGGCCTCGCCGCCGCCGCTGTCCCGCAGCAGCCCGATGATGCGGCGCATTTCGGCCAGCCCTTGGACGCTGTTCTCCCGGATCACCGCGAGCACCTCCAGCACCGGGTCGTCGGCCGGCCGCCGCTGACGCCGGGCCACCGACTGCGCGCCGGTGGCGTGGATCGCGATCGCCGACAGGTGGTTGGCCACCACGTCGTGCAACTCGCGCGCCATCCGCGCCCGTTCGGCGACCACCGCCTCCCGCCGGTCCATCTCCGACAGCAGCGCGGTCTGCTCCGCCCGCAGCCGCTGGGTCTCCGCCTCCTGCCGGTGCTTGCGCACGATGTCCCCGCTCCACAGCGGGCCCAGGAAGACCAGGGTGGTGACCACCGCGACCGTGACCGCCGTGCCCGGATCGCCGTAGACGAAGGACAGGGTCGTCAGCACCAGCACCGAGGCGGTCCCGGTGGCGTGCAGGATCGGCGACATCCGCCGGGGCCCGTACACCACCGCCGCGTAGAGCAGGTCGGTGTACATCATGGTGGTCGCCAGCAGCGCGCCGGTGAAGATGCTCCCGGCGAAGACCAGCCCGCCGAGGACCGCGACCAGGATCGGCCTGGTCCGCCGGACCAGCTCCAGGGCCGCCATCGCCAGCAGCGCCGGCAGCACCTGCCAGCGCGGGATCGCCGAGGAGTGGTCGTACACCTCGAAGGCGATCAGCAGCAGCCCGCCGAGCAGCCCCGCGAGCGCGATGCCCGCGTCGACCTGCCGCGGGGTGGGTGTCGGTCTGCGCACGCCCCCATCAGATCATCCCGGGCCGGTGCCCGGCTCCGGTGCCGGGAGGAGCCGGGCTACATCGAAAGATGCAGCCCGGGTCCGTCCCCGGCGACGACGCGCGCGCGAAGGGGCTCCGGAAGTCTGGAGACATCACCGAACGCCGGAGCAGACCATGATCGTCACACTCGTCATCTCCGCCGAGGTCGCCTTCTGGGTGGTTCTCGCCCTGGGCCTGGCCACCCGCTACCTGCTGCGGTGGCGCAGGGTCAGCACCGTCCTGCTGGTCGGGCTGCCCGTGATCGACCTCGTGCTCTTCCTTCTCACCCTCTTCGACCTGCGCGGCGGCGCCACCGCCTCCTGGACGCACGCGCTCGCGGCGAGCTACCTCGGCTTCTCGGTCGGCTACGGCCCGTCCGTGGTCCGCTGGGCCGACGCGCACTTCCTGCACCGCTTCGGCGGCGGTCCGAAGCCGCTGCCCGCGCCGAAGTACGGTGCCGGCCGGAGCCGCCACGAGTGGCGGATCTGCCGCCGCACCCTGGTCTCGGTCGCGATCACGCTCACCCTGATCACCGTGCTGAGGCTGCTCTCGGACGCGCCCGGAACCGCGGTGTTCGACCAGTGGTACTGGAAGCTGGGCATCGCCGCGGTGGTGAACACCGTGGTCGCCGTCTGCTACATGGTCTGGCCCAAGGAGCCGCCGGCCGGCGCGGTCGTCGAGGACGGCCGGATCACCGGATGGCGGATCCCCGAGCGCTCGGACCGCTGACTCAGCGGTTCTCCCCCGGCACCCACAGCACGTCGCCGCGCTCCTTGTTGGCCGAGCGGGCCAGGATGAACAGCAGGTCGGACAGCCGGTTGAGGTACTTCGCCGTCAGCGGGTTGACGGTGTCCCCGTGCGCGTCGATCGCCGCCCAGGTGGCCCGCTCGGCCCGGCGCACCACGGTGCAGGCCAGGTGCAGGTACGCGGCGCCCGGGGTGCCGCCGGGCAGGATGAAGCTGCGGAGCTTCTCCAGCGACGCCAGGTAGTGGTCGCAGTCCGTCTCCAGCTTGTCGATGTAGGACTGCTCGACCCGCAGCGGCGGGTACTTCGGGTCCTCCACCACCGGGGTGGCCAGATCGGCGCCGACGTCGAAGAGGTCGTTCTGCACCCGGGTCAGCACCACGACGAGGTCCTCGGGCAGCGCGCCGGCGGCGACCGCCACCCCGATCGCGGCGTTGGCCTCGTTGGTGTCCGCGTACGCGACCAGGCGCGGATCGGTCTTGGTCGTGCGGCTCATGTCGCCCAGCGCGGTGGTGCCGTCGTCGCCGGTGCGGGTGTAGATGCGCGTCAGATTGACCATGCGGGCCAGCCTAGCCGGGCCGTCAGGCGACGTTGACCCGCTGTCCGGGCGGCGCGGCCTCCAGCCAGGCGAGGAAGCCGGTGAGCGCGTCCTCGCTCATCGCCAGCTCCAGCGGGGCGCCGTTGTGCAGACATCGCAGCACCACCGAGCCGGAGAGCAGCGCGAGCTCCTCCTGGCCCTCCGGGTAGCGCCGGCCGAGGACCTCGATCTCCCGCCGCGGCAGCACCCGGCGCGGGCGCGGGGCGTACGAGAAGACCCGGAACCACTCGATGGAGTCGCCGCTGTAACGGCCGATACCAAAAACCCACCCCTTGCCATCGGTCTGGGGGACCGGGGCCGGGGTGGGTTTGCCGTTCTCGTCGAGGTCGGGCTGCGTCGAGGCGTCGGCCGGCATTTTGAGCCGGTAACTGCAGTCGAACGTGCCGCCGACCCGCTGGATCACGCGGCGGCGTACCGCGAACGCGACCAATCCGATCACACCGAGGGCCACGACCGCCGCACACACCACAAGGGCGAGGACCATGCTCACCTACCTCCTCGCTACCCGCGTTCCCCGTGTCGGTCGTACCAGGCGACCGCGTTGACCTACCAACTGAGACGACAGTCCCGGGGTCACGCTCACGCGTCCCCGGGACCGTCGCTCGACCCCGCTCGGGCGGGGTCCGGCACACTCAGGCGTGGGCCTTGAGGCCGCGCGCCGCGAACAGCCGCACCTCGGCGCGCCGCTCGGCGTGCTCGTCGAGGTCCGACTTGGCCTTCTCCAGTGCGCGCTCGGCACGCGCGACGTCGATCTCGTCCGCCAGCTCGGCGATCTCCGCGAGCAGAGACAGCTTGTTGTCGGCGAAGGAGATGAAGCCGCCGTGCACCGCGGCGATGACGGTGCCGCCGTCCGTGGTCCGGATGGTGACCGGTCCGGTCTCCAGCACGCTCAGCACCGGGGTGTGACCCGGCATGATGCCGGTGTCACCGGAGGCCGTACGGGCGACGACGATGGTGGCCGCACCGGACCACACCTTGCGGTCGGCTGCGACCAGCTCGACGTGCAGCTCAGCCAACGTGGGCTCCTAGGCTCGTGCAACGCCCGATTACTCGGGAGTTTCGGTAAGAATAACGGGCCCGCGCCCCCGGCATGAAACCGGCGGCACGGATTTGACCGGAATCACAGCCGGTGCGACGCGAGGGGTGGGTCCCAGGGCTGGGGCCCACCCCTCGCGATCACGCCCGGCCGCTACCGGCCGTGACTACTTCTTCGCCAGCTCGGCGGCGTTGCGCTCAAGGTCCTCGATGCCACCGCACATGAAGAACGCCTGCTCCGGAATGGAGTCGTACTTGCCGTCCGCGATCGAGTTGAAGGCCTCGATGGTCTCCGACAGCGGAACGGTCGAGCCCTCGACACCGGTGAACTGCTTCGCCACGTAGGTGTTCTGCGAGAGGAAGCGCTCGATGCGGCGGGCACGGTGAACCGTGACCTTGTCCTCCTCGGACAGCTCGTCGATACCGAGGATCGCGATGATGTCCTGGAGGTCCTTGTACTTCTGCAGGATCCCCTTGATACGGATGGCCGTGTCGTAGTGGGTCTGCGCGATGTACCGCGGGTCGAGGATGCGGGACGTGGAGTCCAGCGGGTCGACGGCCGGGTAGATGCCCTTCTCCGAGATCGGGCGCGACAGAACGGTGGTCGCGTCCAGGTGGGCGAAGGTGGTGGCCGGGGCCGGGTCGGTCAGGTCGTCCGCGGGGACGTAGATCGCCTGCATCGAGGTGATCGAGTGACCGCGGGTCGAGGTGATGCGCTCCTGCAGGAGGCCCATCTCGTCGGCCAGGTTCGGCTGGTAGCCCACCGCGGAGGGCATGCGGCCGAGCAGGGTCGACACCTCGGAACCGGCCTGGGTGAACCGGAAGATGTTGTCGATGAAGAGGAGCACGTCCTGCTTCTCGACGTCACGGAAGTACTCCGCCATGGTCAGCGCGGAGAGCGCGACGCGCAGACGGGTGCCCGGCGGCTCGTCCATCTGGCCGAAGACCAGCGCGGTCTTGTCCAGAACGCCCGAGTCGACCATCTCGTCGATGAGGTCGTTGCCCTCACGGGTGCGCTCGCCGACGCCGGCGAACACCGACACACCACCGAAGTTCTCGGCGACGCGGTAGATCATCTCCTGGATCAGAACGGTCTTGCCGACACCGGCACCACCGAACAGACCGATCTTGCCACCGGTGACGTACGGGGTGAGCAGGTCGATGACCTTGATGCCCGTCTCGAACATCTCGGTCTTGGACTCAAGGTCCTTGAACTCCGGGGCCTTGCGGTGGATCGGCCACCGGACCTCGACCTGGGACTCGAACTCGCCCTTGTCGACGTTCAGGACCTCACCGAGGGCGTTGAAGACCTTGCCCTTGGTGATCTGGCCGACCGGCACCGAGATGGCGGAGCCGGTGTCGGTGACCTGCGAACCACGGACCAGACCGTCGGTCGGCTGCATCGAGATGCCGCGGACCAGGCCGTCGCCGAGGTGCTGGGCGACCTCAAGGGTCAGGGTCTTGGTGCCCGTGCCGTCGGGGTTCTCGACCTCGACGTGCAGGGCGTTGTACATGTCCGGGATGGCGTCGACGGGGAACTCCACGTCGACGACCGGGCCGATGACCCGCGCGACGCGGCCCGTCGCCGTGGTCGGCTCAACAGTGGTGGTCATACTCATTCGCTCCCCGCGCTAGCGTCGGCCAGGGCGTTCGCGCCACCGACGATCTCGCTGATTTCCTGGGTGATCTCGGCCTGACGGGCCGAGTTGGCAAGCCGCGTGAGCGACTTGATGAGCTCGCCGGCGTTGTCCGTCGCGCTCTTCATGGCGCGGCGGCGGGCGGCGTGCTCGGAAGCGGCCGACTGCAGCAGCGCGTTGTAGATCCGGCTCTCGACGTACCGCGGCAGCAGCGCGTCCAGGACGCCCTCCGCCGACGGCTCGAAGTCGTACAGCGGGAAGATCTCCGCCTTCGCCGGCTTCTGGTCGCTGAGCTGGACCTCGTCCAGCTTCAGCGGCAGCAGCCGGGCGTCGACCGCGTTCTGCGTCAGCATCGACACGAACTCGGTCGAGACCAGGTGGAGCTCGTCCACACCGTCGGTCTCCGCGGTGAAGGCCTCGATCAGCTCGGAGGCCACCGTCTTCGCGTCCCCGTAGGTCGGCTTGTCGGAGAAGCCCGTCCACGAACCCGCGACCTTGAGGTTGCGGAAGCCGTAGTACGAGACGCCCTTGCGGCCGACGATGTACGTCACCACGTCCTTGCCCTCGGCGCGCAGGCGCTCGGAGAGCGTCAGCGCGGCCTTGATGGCGTTGGTCGAGTAACCGCCGGCCAGACCGCGGTCCGCCGTGATCAGCATGACCGCGGCACGCGAGGCGCCCGGGTTCTCGGTGGTGAGCGGGTGCTTGGCGTTGGACCGGGTGGCCACCGCCGTCACCGCCCGGGTGAGCTCATCGGCGTACGGAGTGGAGGCGGCCACCGCGCGCTGCGCCTTGACGATGCGCGACGCGGAGATCATCTCCATCGCCTTGGTGATCTTCTTCGTCGCGGTGACAGAGCGGATCCGGCGCTTGTAGACCCGAAGCTGTGCTCCCATGGGTCGTTACGTCCTTTCCCTCGCTACCGGACTCAGGCCTGCTCGGAGAGCAGCTTGCCGTCCGCGGTCTGGTAGCCCGCCTTGAAGCTCTCGACGGCCTTGGTCAGCGCGTCGACGGTGCCGTCGGCGAGCAGACCGGTCTCGACGATGCCGGCGAGCAGGTCCTTGTGCTGCAGGCGGACGTAGTCCAGGAACTCGCGCTCGAAGCGGCGGATCTCCGCGACCGGGACGTCGTCCAGCTTGCCGGTGGTGCCGGCCCAGATGGAGACGACCTGCTCCTCGACCGGGAACGGCTGGTACTGGCCCTGCTTCAGCAGCTCGACCATGCGCGCACCGCGCTCCAGCTGGGCCTTGGAGGCCGCGTCCAGGTCGGAACCGAAGGCGGCGAACGCCTCCAGCTCGCGGTACTGGGCGAGGTCCAGACGCAGACGGCCGGCGACCGAGCGCATGGCCTTGATCTGGGCGGAGCCACCGACGCGGGAGACCGAGATGCCGACGTTCACGGCCGGGCGGATGCCGGCGTTGAACAGGTCGGACTCCAGGAAGCACTGGCCGTCGGTGATCGAGATGACGTTGGTCGGGATGTACGCCGAGACGTCGTTGGCCTTGGTCTCGATGATCGGCAGACCGGTCATCGAGCCGCCGCCGAGGGCGTCGTTCAGCTTGGCGCAGCGCTCCAGCAGGCGGGAGTGCAGGTAGAAGACGTCACCCGGGTACGCCTCGCGGCCCGGCGGGCGGCGCAGCAGGAGGGAGACGGAGCGGTAGGCCTCGGCCTGCTTCGACAGGTCGTCGAAGATGATCAGGACGTGCTTGCCGTCGTACATCCACTCCTGGCCGATGGCCGAGCCGGTGTACGGGGCGAGGTACTTGAAGCCGGCCGGGTCGGAGGCGGGAGCGGCCACGATGGTGGTGTACTCCAGCGCGCCGGCCTCCTCCAGGGCGCCGCGGACGGACGCGATGGTGGAGCCCTTCTGGCCCACGGCGACGTAGATGCAGCGGACCTGCTTCTCCGGGTCGCCCGAGCGCCAGTTGTCGCGCTGGTTGATGATCGTGTCGACGGCCACCGCGGTCTTGCCGGTCTGGCGGTCACCGATGATCAGCTGGCGCTGGCCGCGGCCGATCGGGGTCATCGCGTCGATGGCCTTGATGCCGGTCTGCAGCGGCTGCTTGACCGACTTGCGGGCCATGACGCCCGGAGCCTGGAGCTCCAGGGCGCGGCGGCCGGTCGAGGCGATGTCGCCCAGGCCGTCGATCGGGTTGCCCAGCGGGTCCACGACGCGGCCGAGGTAGCCGTCGCCGACCGGGACGGAGAGGACCTCGCCGGTGCGGCGCACCGTCTGGCCCTCCTCGATGCCGCCGAACTCACCGAGGATGACGACACCGATCTCGCGGGTGTCGAGGTTCAGCGCGAGGCCGAGCGTGCCGTCCTCGAACTTCAGCAGCTCGTTCGCCATCACCGAGGGGAGGCCCTCGACATGTGCGATGCCGTCCGCCGCGTCAGTGACCGTGCCGACCTCTTCCACAGAAGCGGCGTCCGGCTGGTACGACTGGACAAAGTCGGCCAGCGCGTCCCGGATCTCCTCCGGACGGATCGTAAGCTCCGCCATCAGGCTTCCCTGCTCTCCTAGTTTGCGATCCTCGGCCCGCCATTGAGGGCCGCAAGTACTCGACTCTCGGCCGGGTCGTATGAACCGGCCGTACGATTTCCCGACTCCGGTGGAGCCGGTTCCCGACCGAGGGTCGGATGTGCTGCTTCGGTGTGCTCAGCCTTCGAGCGACTGACGAGCGCCCTCCAGGCGGCTCGACACGGTGCCTTCGATGATCTCGTCACCGATCTGCACCCGGACACCGCCGACGACCTCGGGGTCGACGTCGATGTTCAGGTGGACCTGGCGGCCGTACAGCCGGCCGAGGGCACCGGACAGGCGCTCCTTCTGGCCGTCGGACAGCGGAACCGCGGTGGTGACCAGGGCCACCACCCGGCCGCGCCGGGCCGCGGCGAGCTTGGAGTAGGACTCCAGCCCCTGCTCCAGGCTACGGCCACGGGGAGTGTTGACCAGGCTGGTGACCAGCCGCACGGTGCCCGCGTTGGCGCGGCCGCCGAGCAGCTTCTTGATCAGGGCCGCCTTGGCGACGGCACCGGCCTTGGGCTCGGTCAGCGCGGCGCGCAGCTCGTGCGAGCCGCTCACCACCCGGCCGAACCGGAAGAGCTCGTCCTCGACGTCGTCCAGGACACCGGCCTTGTCGGCGGCGGTGACCTCGGCGTACGCGGCCAGCTGCTCCGTGGCGTCGACCAGGTCGCGGGCACCCGACCAGCGGGACCGGACCAGACCGGAGACCAGGTCGACCGTCTCGCCGGAGACCTGGCCGGCCAGCAGCGAGGAGGCCAGCTGCGCCTTGTCCTGGCCCGACCGCGAGGGGTCGGTCAGGACGCGGCGGAGCGAGACCTCACGGTCCAGCAGGGCCGTGACGGCGGTGAGCTCCTCGGCGAGCTTGGCCGCGTCCACCGAGGTGGAGTCGGTCAGGCTCTCCAGGTTCTGCCGCCCGGCGGCGAGAGCCTCGCGGCTGGCGCCGATCACTTGGCCGCACCCTGAGCAACGGCGGCCTTGGCCTCCAGCTCGTCCAGGAAGCGGTCGACGACGCCGCTCTGCCGCGTGTGGTCCTCAAGGGACTCACCCACGATGCGGGACGCCAGCTGGGTGGCCAGCGAGCCCACGTCCTGGCGCAGGGCGGCGGTCGCCTGCTTCTTGTCGGCCTCGATCTGGGCGTGGCCGGCGGCGACGATGGCCTCGCGCTGGCGCTGGCCCTCCTCGCGCATCTCGGCGAGCTGGGCGGCACCCTGCTCGCGAGCCTGCTCGATGATGCGAGCAGCCTCGTGACGCGCCTCGGCGAGCTCGGCACGGTACTGCTCAAGCGTGGCCTGAGCCTCGGCCTGAGCGGCCTCGGCGCGCTCCATGCCGCCCTCGATCGCGTCCCGGCGCTCCGACAGCACCTTCTCGATGCTGGGGAGGAGCTTCTTGCCGAGGATCCCGAAGACGATGAAGAAGCAGAGCAGGCCGATGATGATCTCGGGCCATGCGGGCAGAAGGGGGTTCATGATCTCCCCCTCCTCCGCGAGGTGAGCCGCGATGCTCATATCTGGACCTTCCTCGAAGGGTCTACGGCGGGAATTACTTGGGGCCCTGGCCGAAGACGAACGGCATGACGATGCCGATGAGGGCGAGCGCCTCGGTCAGCGCGAAGCCGATGAACATGTTGGAGCGGATCAGGCCGGCGGCCTCGGGCTGACGGGCCATGGCCTGGACACCGTTGCCGAAGATGAGACCGACACCGATGCCGGGGCCGATCGCGGCGAGGCCGTAGCCGATGGAAGCGACGGAACCGTAGACGCCGACCTCAGCGAGCATGCTCATTGCAATGTGTCCTTTGCGGGGATGGTGATCCGGTGGTGATTGGCCACCGGGCGTTCCGGGGGTGGTTCAGGAGGGCCGCAGCCCCTGGCTCAGTGCGCCTCTTCCAGGGCACCGGCGATGTAGCTGCTGGCCAGCATCACGAAGATGTAGGCCTGCAGGAACTGGACCAGCAGCTCGAAGGCGGTCAGGCCGATGGCGACGACGAACGAGGCCGTGCCGTACAGCGCGCCCAGGGTCGGGCTGAGCAGGTACCAGGAGGCGATGGAGAACATCACGATCAGCAGGTGGCCGGCGAACATGTTCGCGAAGGCTCGGACCGCGAGCGTGAAGGGGCGCACGAAGATGTTCGAGAAGAACTCGATCGGCACCAGGATGAACATGACCCAGCCGGGGATGCCCGAGGGCCAGCAGAGGTTCTTGAGACCGCCGACGAAGCCGTGCTTCTTGAAGGTCAGCGTCATGTAGGTGATCCACACCACCGCGGCCAGGCCGGCCGGGAACGCGATCGCCGCCGTCACCGGGAACTGGGCGAACGGGATGACCGACATGATGTTCAGCAGCCACACGAAGAAGAACATCGAGACCAGCATCGGGACGTACTTCTCGCCCTTTTTGCCGATCGTCTCCAGCACGATGGAGCGCTTGACGAAGTCGTAGCCGATCTCACCGACCAGCTGCAGCTTGCCCGGGACCAGCTTCGGCTTGGCGAACGCGGCCCAGAAGAACACCACGACCAGCGCGGCAACGATGATCGACAGCAGCATCGGCTTGTTGAACTCGAAGCTACCGATCGTGAAAATCGGCTCGAACTGGAACTCGTTCAGGCCCGGGGCCGGGAAGCCGCAGCCAGCGTCCCCGAAGTGGCAACTGCCTGAGGCGAGGGACGTGAGTTCAGCACTCACCACGGACTCCTTCGTCGTGACGCATGGTTACGGCAACCTCGCTGTGTCGGCGTGGCCTGCGACCACGGAGCGGCACTGGAACTTGATGGGTATCTCGCCGACCCCGCGCGACAGTGCACTGCACCAGAGCGGGATCATCGAAGACTGCGCGGATCCGGGGGGCGATCGGTCCGCCGTGCGGACAGACCAGGCCTCTTCCCGTACTCCGTTGTTGCGACGGACGATAGCAGCCCGTCAGTGCGGCATAAACACCGCCCCCCTCGTTGGGGGGACAGTGGGGCGCCGTCACTGTTGACGCCCCTTGTCGGAAGGCTTGTCGACCTTCTTTTCAGAGGCTTCGGGGTCGACGTAGAAGGTCTTCGCCTTGAGCGCACCGCGCACCTGGAACCCGGTCCAGATCAGCGCGCAGCCCAGCAGCGTGAAGGCGAAGGCCTGCCGGTTGAAGAGCTCGGTGTCCTTGAACACCGCCAGCACGATGCCGACCAGCAGGATCTGGGTGGTGTACACCAGCAGCGCGGCGGCCATCAGGATCTGGGGGTTCGACCTGGTCAGCCGGTCGAGCGCGACCTGGCCGAAGGTGAAGAAGGCCATCACCAACAGGGCGCCGAAGAGTGCTCCGAGCAGGCCCTTGCCCCCGGCGACGGCGAAGGAGATCGCCATCGCGATGACTCCGGCGATCGCAGTGGGGATCGCGGCGCCCCGGAGGATCCGGACGTCGTTGGACGGCATGTCGGCAACTCCGGCGGCATGTCGATGTGGCGGGGGACGGGCACAGAAAAGCGGTGATGACACCGGACCGGAACCACCGCGGACCGGCCGCTCGACGGCGAGCCCGTCGAGGGGGACCCACCAGGGACGGAAGTCATCCACCTGTCAGGTCTTTCGGCGTGTTCTCAGTACTCGTGAACGGTATCACAAACTATTTGATGAGAGCTTTACCATGAATGTGTGGCACCTGTCACACCGATGGCTCAACAGTGCCGCCGAACGGGTGACCGGGCTTGACGGATCCTCACCCGCCTCAGCGGCCCCGGCCGTTGCCGTGGCCCCGGCCGGTGACCGGGGACGAACCCTTCTCGACCCCGCCGAGCAGGCGCTTGTCCTCGGCCGACAGTTCGGCCATCGGTTCGGAGGCCGCCCGGCCGGCCGAATCGGCGGTGAGCTCCCCGCCCGCTGCGGCGGCGTCCGGCGCGGCGCCGTTCACGCCGGCGGCGGCCCGGGCCACCGGACGGCGGCGGTAGCGCGGCGGCACGAAGGCCTGCAGCGCGCGGGGGGCCCGCGGCCGGAACCGCGGCATGAGCAGCACCAGCAGGCCGACCAGGCAGAGCCCGGCCAGCGTGAGCACGACGGTCCGGCCGGTGTTGGTGACCGAGAAGGCGACGGTCCCGAACGCGATCAGCGCGGCCCAGAAGTACATGATCAGTACGGCGCGGCTGTGCGAGTGGCCGACCTGGAGCAGCCGGTGGTGCAGGTGCCGCTTGTCGGCGGCGAACGGGGACTGGCCCGCCCAGGTGCGGCGGACCACCGCGAGCAGCAGGTCCGCCAGCGGCAGCGCGATGACCGTCAGCGGCAGCAGCAGCGGGATGTAGATCGGCACCAGGGCGTGCACGGTGGCGGTCTGCGAGCCCAGCTCGCTGGTGATCAGGTCGGGGTCGACCCGGCCGGTGATGGAGATCGCGGCGACGGCCAGCATCAGGCCGAGCATCATCGACCCGGAGTCGCCCATGAAGATCCGGGCCGGGTGCATGTTGTGCGCCAGGAAGCCCAGGCACATCCCGATCAGCAGCACGCTGAACAGCACGGCGGGGGCGGCGTCACTGATCGTGTAGCCGTACCAGAGGCGGTAGGAGTACAGGAAGAAGGCCATCGCGGCGATGCAGACCATGCCGCCCGCCAGGCCGTCCAGACCGTCGATGAAGTTCACCGCGTTGACCATGACGACGACCAGGACCACCGAGATGACCATGCCCTGGGTGGGGCTGACCGCGACCGGCCCCTGGCCGGGCACCGGCAGGGTGATGACCGTGACGCCCTGCCAGACCATCACGCCGGCGGCGATCATCTGGCCGCCGAGCTTCACCAGGGCGTCCACGCCCCACTTGTCGTCCAGCACCCCGAGCAGCCACATGATGCCGGCGCCGGAGAGCAGCGCCCGGATGTCGGTGCCCTGGGAGAACACCTTGCTCAGGTTGTCGAGCTGGGAGGCGACCAGGATGCCCGCGCAGAGCCCGCCGAACATCGCGATGCCGCCGAGCCGCGGAGTG
The DNA here is from genome assembly GCF_042261735.1 of Kitasatospora sp. NPDC056327. Lineage (NCBI taxonomy): Bacteria > Bacillati > Actinomycetota > Actinomycetes > Kitasatosporales > Streptomycetaceae > Kitasatospora > Kitasatospora sp. NPDC056327. The sequence continues at coordinate 21,498 of NZ_JBHJRC010000088.1, forward strand.
GGCTCGCGGTGCACGTCGCGGGCGCGGACCGGGGGCATCGCCCCCGCCGCGATGGCGAACTTCCGGACCGGGCCGGTCAGCAGGTAGGTGACGGCCGCGGTGCAGAACAGCACCAGCAGATACTCACGCACCACTGGCCTCCTGCAGCACTGTCCGACGGGTGGGTACCGAAGGTACGCCCGTGCCTGTCCGGGGTTCGAGGTGCGTCGCCACGGCACACACCTTATTGAGTCGGACGCCCGGGGCGCGCATCGCGGTTCGCCCTGCCGGGTAGGAGATTCGGATACGCGTTCAGCGGCGCCCGGCGAAGGCCCCCGCGAGCTCCCGGACCCGCTCCCCCACCCGGACGTCCGTGCCCCCGGCGAGCAGCCGTCCGAGCAGGGCCGCGATCTCCGTCAGCTCCGCCGTGCCCATGCCCTGCGAGGTCACCGTGCCGGTCCCCAGCCGGATCCCGGAGGCCTCCGACGGCGGCGCCTCGTCGTACGGCAGCGCGCACTTGCCGAGCAGCAGCCCGGCCGCCGCGCAGCGGCGCTCCGCCTCGGCCCCGGTGACCCCGAGCGGGGCGAGGTCGGCGGTCACCAGGTGGGTGTCGGTCCCGCCGGTCAGCGGACGCGCCCCGGCCCGCGCGAGCCCCTCCGCCAGCACCCGCGCCCCGGAGACCGCCCGCTGCGCGTACGCCCGGTAGCCGGGTGCCGCCGCCTCCGCGAACGCGACCGCCTTGCCGGCCACCTCGTTCATCGCGGCGCCGCCCTGGCTGAACGGGAAGACCGCCCGGTCGACCCGCTCGGCCAGCTCCGCGGTGCACAGCAGCAGACCGCCGCGCGGGCCGCGCAGCAGCTTGTGGGTGGCCGCCACGGTGACGTCCGCGAAGGGCACCGGGGACGGCGCCAGACCGGCCGCGACCAGTCCGGTGGTCTGCGCGGCGGCGGCCACCAGGTAGGCGTCCGTCTCGTCGGCGATCTCCCGGAAGGCGGCCCAGTCGGGGTGGCGGGGGTAGGAGATGGATCCGGCCACGATCGCCTTCGGGCGGTGCCGCCGGGCCAGTTCGCGCACCTGGTCGAGGTCGATCAGTCCGTCCTCGCGGCGCACCCCGTAGCCGACGAAGTCGAACCAGCGGCCGGAGAAGTTGGCCCGCGAGCCGCAGCTGAGGTGGCCGCCGTGCTCCAGCGACATCGCGAGCACCACGTCACCCGGCCGCAGCAGCGCGGCGTAGGCGGCGAGCATCGCGGCGGTGGCGGAGCGGGGCTGGACGTTGGCGTGCGGGGCGGTGAACAGTTCGCGGGCCCGGTCGACGGCCAGCAGTTCGGCGGCGTCGGCGAGCGCGCAGCCGGTGTGGTGCCGGCGGCCGGGGTAGCCCTCGGCGTACTTGTCGATCAGCGGGCCGGTGAGGGCCGCCAGGACGGCCGGACTCGTGAGGTTCTCCCCCGCCAGCAGCTGGATCGTCCCGGCCCGCCGCTCGGCCTCGGCGGCCAGCAGGTCGGCCACCTGGGGATCGGCCCGAAAGAGGGCCGCGGAGCGCGCCCCGTCGGTGTCGACGGGTCCGGTCGCGGCATCGGTGACGGTCATGGCGGGGCTCCCGGGCGCGCGTCGGGTCGGATCCCTCCAGCGTAGGACCGCCCCCTCGCCCCGGCACGGCGGCGCGTACCGGGGTACGCCCGGCCGTACGAACGCGGATCCGCGGGCCGCCGGGCGAGGCCCTAGAAGGCGGGAATGCCGGTCAGTGCGGTGACCACCGGGTCGACGGCGTGGAATATCTCCTCGCCGCAGTTGCGGAACATCCCGATCGGCGCGCCGTACGGGTCGTGCAGCTCGTCCGTCTCGGGGTCGGCGGCCAGCAGCCAGCCGCGCAGCGAGGCGGCGGCCCGGACCAGGGCGCGGGCGCGCTCGGTGACGTCGGCGCCGCGCCGGGGGTCCGGGAGGGTGCCCGGGTCGATCGTGCGGACCAGCCGGGTGAACTCCTTCAGCGTGAAGGTGCGCAGGCCCGCCTCGTGGCCCATCGAGATGACCTGGGCCCGGTGGTCGAGGGTCGCGGTGAGCACCAGGTCGGCCTCGACCACGTGCGCGTCCAGCAGTTCGCGGCCGGTGAAGCCGCCGCTGTCGGCGCCGTACTCGTCCAGCACCGTGGCGGCGTGCTCCTCCATCGGCGCGCCCACATGGCCCCAGGTGCCGGCCGACTCGACCAGGATCCGCCCGGCCACCCGTGGGTTGAGCCGGGTGTCCAGCTCACGCCGGGTGAGCCGCTCGGCGATCGGCGAGCGGCAGATGTTGCCGGTGCAGACGTACAGGATCCGGAAGTGGTTCAGCGGCCTGGGGCCCACGCTCAGGTACGGCGATATGCCGGGCCCGGCATGGAGGGAGGCGGCCGTCAACTGCCGGCCTCCAGGTCGGGGACGACCTCCCTCAGCTGCTCGGCGGAGATCGCGCCGGCCCGCAGGAGCACCGGCACCTTGCCCGTGACGTCCACGATCGACGAGGCCTGCGCGTGGTCGGCGGTGCCGCCGTCCAGGTAGACCGAGATGGCGTCGCCCAGCTGCTGCTGGGCCTCGTCACAGGTCGCCGGGGACGGCCCGCCGGTGCGGTTGGCGCTGGAGACGGCCATCGGCCCGGTGGCGTTCAGCAGCTCGATGGCGACCGGGTGCAGCGGCATCCGGACGGCGACGGTGCCCCGGGTGTCGCCGAGGTCCCAGCGCAGCGAGGGCTGGTGCTTGGCGACCAGGGTCAGGCCGCCGGGCCAGAAGGCGTCGACCAGCTCCCAGGCCTGCTCGGAGAAGTCGGTGACCAGGCCGTGCAGGGTGGTCGGCGAGCCGACCAGGACCGGCGAGGGCATGTTCCGGCCGCGGCCCTTGGCAGCCAGCAGGGCCGCCACCGCCTCGGGCGAGAAGGCGTCCGCACCGACCCCGTAGAGGGTGTCGGTGGGCAGCACGACGAGTTCGCCGCGGCGGATGGCCGAGGCGGCCTCGCGCAGGCCCGTGGCGCGGTCCCCGGCGTCGGCACAGTCGTAGCGGCGGCTCATCGGTGCGGTCCCCTTCCGGAAGGGCTCATGGCGTTGTTCGCGTCGGTCGCGTGGTTCACAGCGAGGCCTTGCGCGCGGTGGTGAAGCGCGGGCGGTTGTTGAGGTCGCGGTGGTCGGCTGCGTCGGTCCAGCCGCCCTCCTCGTTGAAGATCCAGGGGACCTGGCCGCCCTGGGTGTCGGCGTGCTCGATGACCACGGCACCGCCGGGACGCAGCAGGCGGGCCGCGACCCGCTCGATGCCGCGGATGGTGTCGAGGCCGTCCTCGCCCGAGAACAGCGACATCTGCGGGTCGTGGTCGCGGGCCTCCGGCGCCACGTACTCCCACTCGGTGAGCGGGATGTACGGCGGGTTGGAGATCACCAGGTCGAAGCGGCCGTCCCAGGCGTGGTCGTCCTCGAAGGCCCGGGTGGCGTCGCCCTCGTGCAGGGTGACCCGGGCCCGGTCGGGCGAGGCCTCGATGTTGCGCCGGGTGTACGGCAGCGCGCCCCCGTCGAGCTCGAAGGCGTGCACGACGGAGCGCGGCAGCTCCTGGGCGAGGGCGAGCGCGATGGCGCCGGAGCCGGAGCACAGGTCGACCACCAGCGGCTCGGCGACGTCCATGTCCCGGACCGCGTCTATGGCCCACTCGACGACCGTCTCGGTCTCCGGCCGGGGCACGAAGACGCCGGGCCCGACCGCCAGTTCGAGGTAGCGGAAGAAGGCCCGGCCGGTGATGTGCTGGAGCGGCTCGCGGGCCTCGCGGCGGGCGACGGCCTCCCAGTACCGGGCGTCGAAGTCGCCGTCCTGGACGGTGTGCAGCTGGCTGCGCCTGACGTTGTGGACGTGGGCGGCGAGCTCCTCCGCGTCGAAGCGCGGCGACGGCACGCCGGCCGCGGCCAACCGCTGGGTGGCCTGGGCCACCTCGGCGAGTAGCAGGTTCATCCGTACGACCTCTTGCTTCCGCTCTCCGGCCTCGACGTCGGTCGCGCCGCCGCCGGTGTCAGTTCTGTTGGGCCGCGGCGAGCTTGGCCGCCGCGTCCGCGTCGACGCAGGACTGGATGACCGCGTTGAGGTCACCGTCCAGCACCTGGTCCAGGTTGTACGACTTGAAGCCCGTGCGGTGGTCCGAGATGCGGTTCTCCGGATAGTTGTACGTCCGGATCCGCTCGGAACGGTCCACCGTGCGGACCTGGCTGCGGCGCGCGTCCGAGGCCTCCCGCTCGGCCTCCTCCTGCGCGGCGGCCAGCAGCCGCGAACGCAGGATGCGCATCGCCTGCTCCTTGTTCTGCAGCTGGCTCTTCTCGTTCTGGCAGGACGCCACGATACCGGTCGGCAGGTGGGTGATCCGGACCGCGGAGTCGGTGGTGTTGACCGACTGGCCGCCGGGGCCGGAGGAGCGGTACACGTCGATCCGCAGGTCGTTGGCGAGGATCTCGACCTCGACCTCCTCGGCCTCCGGGGTGACCAGCACGCCCGCGGCGGAGGTGTGGATGCGGCCCTGCGACTCGGTGGCGGGGACGCGCTGCACGCGGTGCACGCCGCCCTCGTACTTCAGCCGGGCCCAGACGCCCTGACCGGGCTCGCCGGTGCTGCCCTTGGTCTTCACGGCCACCGAGACGTCCTTGTAGCCGCCGAGGTCGGACTCGTTGGAGTCGATGAGCTCGGTCTTCCAGCCGACCCGCTCGGCGTAACGCAGGTACATCCGGAGCAGGTCCCCGGCGAACAGCGCGGACTCCTCGCCGCCCTCACCGGCCTTGATCTCCAGGATGACGTCCTTGTCGTCGCTCGGGTCGCGCGGGACGAGCAGCAGCCGCAGCTCCTCGGTCAGCGTCTCGCGGCGGGCCTCGCCGTCCTTCACCTCGGAGAGGAACTCGGAGTCCTCGGCGGCGAGTTCGCGGGCGGCCTCGATGTCCTCGCCGGCCTGCTTCCACTCCCGGTAGACCCGGGTGATCGGGGTCAGCTCCGCGTACCGCTTGGCCAGCCTGCGGGCGTTCGCCTGGTCGGCGTGGACGGACGGGTCGGCCAGCCTCGTTTCGAGGTCGGCGTGCTCGGTGAGGAGCTCTTCGACTGCCTCGAACATGGGGTGGCCTTCTTCCCGGGGGATCGTCGTGGGGGGTGGGTGCGCGCGGCGGCGGGCGGAACTGCGGGGGGACGCGAACGGCGCCGGTCCCCAGCGCCCCCGGAACGAGTACGGGGGCGCCGGAAACCGGCGCCGAGGGAGCGCTAGGCCTTCGCGCTGTGCTGCTTGCCGAAGCGGGCCTCGAAGCGGGCCACGCGGCCACCGGTGTCGAGGATCTTCTGCTTGCCGGTGTAGAACGGGTGGCACTGCGAGCAGACCTCGGCGCGGATCTCGCCACTGGTCTCGGTCGAGCGGGTGGTGAACTCGGCGCCGCAGGTGCAGGTCACGCGGGTGACCACGTACTCGGGGTGAACGTTGGACTTCAAGGGGTTCTCCTAGTGTTCGGGAGGGCACCGGGTCGGCGGCTGGAATGCCGCTCGTGAACCGGGACCGACGGTCCAGTCTGCCAGGACCGGCCGCTTCTTCCCAAACCGGGGGGCGCCCCGTGGTATTCCGGGCCCCCGCCGGGGCGCCCCCGCCGCCGCGGGGGGCGGCTCAGGGGCGCCTGGCCGGGCTCTTCGCCGGGGCCGGGGCGGACGGTCCGGGAGCGGCCTGCGCGGGGTTCTGCGGCTGGGCCTCGACGACCGTGCGCGGCAGCGGCCGGTCGGCCTTGAGAGCGGCCCAGAGCTGGTCGGCCTGCGGCTGCTGCTGGACCACCCGGTCCGGATCCGAGGGGGCGGTCACCACCGGCAGGGTGACCATCGAGAGCTGGTCCGGCCCGATGTCCTTGAGCTGCCGGCCCAGCCCGACCAGCGCGTTGACCGAGGCGAGCGCGGAGTCGGTGGTGATCGAGCGGGTCAGGGTGTCGCCGACCGACCACAGCTTGACGGGGTTGGTCAGCAGGCCGGTTCCGCCGGCCTGCCGCAGCAGCGAGCGGACCATCTGCTTCTGCAGCTCGATCCGGCCGAGGTCGCTGCCGTCGCCGACGCCGTGCCGCGTGCGGACGAACGCGAGCGCCTGCTGCCCGTCCAGGTGGTGCTCGCCGGGCGGGAGGTCGAGCCCGCTGTCCTTGTCGCGGATGGCCACCGTGGTGGTCACGGTGGCCCCGCCCATCGCGTCCACCAGCCGGGCGAACCCGGCGAAGTCGACCTCGACGTAGTGGTCCATCCGCAGTCCGCTGAGCTGCTCCACGGTCTTGACCGCGCAGGCCGCGCCGCCGGCCTCGTAGGCGCTGTTGAACATGGCGCGCTTGGCGGCCGGCACGGTCCTGCCGGCGGCGTCGACGCACTCGGGGCGCGGGACGAGGGTGTCGCGCGGGACGGAGACCACGTCGGCCCGGGTGTGGCCCTGGTCGACGTGCACCACCATCGCGGTGTCCGAGCGGGCGGTGCCGCCGGTGTCCCCGCCGGCCAGGTCCCCGTTGCCGCCGGCCCGAGAGTCGGAGCCGAGCACCAGGAGGTTGAACGAGCCGTCGGTGGCCGTCGGCGGGCGGGCGGTGCCGAGCCGGCCGTCGATGTCGACGCTCCTGATGTTGCCGTCCAGCCGCAGGTAGGCGTACCCGGCGGCGCCCGCCCCGAGGACGGCGAGCGCGGCGACGGCGCACGCGGCCGCGCGCAGGAGCCTGCGGCGGCGGCTCGGGACCCTCTTGTGTTCGGCCATACGGTCCAGAGTAAATCGGACAAGATACCGAAAAGATCCCAAACTGTCCCGATTCCGGAACGAACCACCCGGGGACGAGCGCCCCCGGAACGACGGCGAGCCCCGGCCCGCTCGG
>NZ_JBHJRC010000089.1:0-28094 GCF_042261735.1 Kitasatospora sp. NPDC056327
GGGCGCCCGGCGGGTGCCGGCCTCCCGCTCCGGACGCCACTCCCCGTGGCCCGGCCGGGGGACCCCTGGGGGCAAATCACCCGTATCGGGATCTAAGCACACCATTCCCGGGAAATGCCCGACGCGCCGCCGACATGCGCGGCGCGTCCCGGCCCGCGTCCTAAACAGGAGTCCCCACCCGCTACGACTCCTGGGAGACCGGATGACCATCGCCCCCGCCCGACTGTCCGACCCGACCGTGCGCGCGGCCGTCACCGCGATCAACGCCGGCGACCGGCAGGCCTTCGTCGACCTGCTCGCCCCCGACGCGACCATGGCCGACGACGGCTCCGACCGCGACCTCGGGCAGTGGATCGACCGCGAGATCTTCACCGTCCGCGGCCACATGGACGTGCAGACCGAGTCCGCCGGCGGCCGCGCCCTGGTCGCCAACTTCACCAACGAGACCTGGGGCGAGATGCGCACCGCCTGGCGCTTCACCGTCGACGGCGGCCGGATCAGCCGCTTCGAGACCGGCCAGGCCTGACCCCGGGGCCCGCCGCCGTCAGGACACCCCGAGACACTCCCGCACCGCCCTGATCAGCGTGCGGGAACGGGCGTCCCCGGTGACGCCGGGCTGCATGCCGTTGGTCACGTAGCCGAAACCGATCCCGAGCTCCGGGTCGGCGAAGCCCAGCGAACCGCCCCGGCCGGGGTGGCCGAAGCTCGCCGGCGAGGCCATCGGCGAGGTCGGGCCGTGCCGGAAGAAGCCCAGCCCGAAGGACGAGTCGACGATCAGCACCCGGTCCGGGCCGCTCACCGCGGGCCCGGCCGCACGGGCCAGCACCCCGGGCCCGAGCAGCGGCGGCAGCGTACCGCCGCCGCTGCCGTGCCGGTCCGCCGCGCCGATCAGCGCCGCGTAGAAGCGGGCCACCGAGCGCGCGGTGCCGATCCCGCCCGCACCGGGTATCTCGGCGGCCTGCACCGCCGGGTCGTTGAGGTACACCCCGGGCCGCACCGAGGCGAACGCCCGGGCGGTCAGCGAGGCCGGGTCCTGGTAGGCGTCCCGCACGGACTGCTTGGCGCGCAGCCGCAGCCCGCCGGGACCGGTCCCGGCCGACCGCGGGGCGGGCAGGTCGACCAGCCGGCCGACCCGGGGCGCGGCACCGGCCGGGAGCCCGATCCACAGGTCCAGGCCGAGCGGCCGGGCGATCTCCTCGGCGAAGTACCGGCCGACGCTCCGCCCGCTGACCCGGCGCACCACCTCACCGACCAGCCAGCCGAAGGTGTACGGGTGGTACCCGTGCGCGGTGCCCGGCTCCCAGGCGGGCGCCTGGGCCGCGACCGCGGCCACCGCCCGCTCCCAGGTGAGGACGTCCTCCAGCCGCAGCGGCACGTCCAGCGCCGGCACCCCGGCCCGGTGCGACAGCAGCCAGCTCACCGGCACGCCGCCCTTGCCGGCCGCCCCGAACTCCGGCCAGTACGAGACGACCGGGGCGTCCAGGTCGAGCTGTCCGCGCTCGGCGAGCAGCAGCGCGGTGGCCGCCGTCATCCCCTTGGTGACCGAGCGCAGCACCTGCGCGGTGTCCGCCGTCCACGGCACCGCCGGCGCGGGCCGGCCACCGACCTCGGGCCGGGCGTCGCCGCCCCACAGGTCGACCACCTTGCGGCCGCGGACGTACAGCGCGAACGCCGCGCCCAGCTCCCCGTACTCGCGGAAGTTGCGCGCGAAGGCCTCCCGCACGGGTTCGAAGCCTCCGGCCGTCTCGCCCCAGATCTCCACCACCGCGTGCCGTCCTCGCCGTTCGTACGTTCGTGAATCGCCCGGAAACCCTAACCTGTGGGTCATGACCACTCCCGCCGGGACCGATCCCGCCGCCGAACTGCTGGACGTCGTCGACGAGCACGACCGGGTGACCGGGACCGCGCCGCGCGGGGAGGTGTACCGGCGCGGGCTGACCCACCGGTGCGTCTCCGTCCTGGTCCGCGACCCGGCGGGGCGGATCTTCGTGCACCGGCGCACCGCCACCAAGCTGTTCGCCCCGGGCGCGCACGACATGTACGTCGGCGGCGTGGTCGGCGCCGGCGAGACCTACCGGGAGGCCGCCGTCCGCGAGGCCGAGGAGGAGCTGGGCGTGAGCGGCATCGTCACCCGCCCGCAGTTCCGCTTCCTGTTCCGCGGCGACGGCCTCGCCTGGTGGTGCGACGTGCACGAGGCCGAGTGGGACGGCCCGGTCGCGCCGCAGGAGTCCGAGGTGGCCTGGCACGGCTGGCTCACCCCGGCCGAGCTGGCCGAGCGGCTGGCGCGCGACGAGTTCGCCCCGGACGGCCGCGAGGCCTACCGCCGCCACCTGGAGCGCGGTCCGTCGCGACCGGCCGGATAGGCTGGCGCGCATGGCATCCCGCACGCCGTCGGCCCCCTCCCCCGCGCCCGCGCGCAGCGACCGCCCGGAGCGTGAACGGCCGCGCCGGCGCCTCAGCGTGGACGAGCGGCGCGAGCAGCTGATCGCCGTCGCGCTGGAGCTGTTCAGCCACCGGCCGCCGGAGGAGGTGTCGATCGACGACATCGCCGCGGCCGCGGGCGCCTCCCGGCCGCTGGTCTACCACTACTTCCCGGGCAAGCAGGCGATCTACGAGGAGTCGCTGCGCCGGGCCGGCCGGGAGCTGTCCGGCCGCTTCGAGGAGCCCGCCGAGGGTCCGCTCTCCGAACGGCTGTACCGGGTGATGGGCCGGTACCTGGACTTCGTGCAGAGCCACGGTCCCGGGTTCGCGGCGCTGCTGCGCGGCGGCTCGGTGACGGCCGGCAGCAACGCCTCGGCGGTGATCGACGAGGTCCGGCAGGCCGCGTACGACCAGATCCTCGGTCATCTGGCGCTCCCGGCGCCGAGCCCGGGGCTGCGGCTGACCGTCCGGGCCTGGATCGCCAACGCCGAGATCACCTCGCTGGAGTGGCTGGCCGACCGCTCGGTGCCGCTGGAACGGCTGCAGCTGCACCTGGTGCAGGAGTTCGTGGCGGCGCTCACCCTGACCGCCGCCCGGGAGCCCGCGCTGGCCGCCGAGCTGGCCGGCTTCTTCGCGGGTGAGCGGCCGGAGGGTCCGACCGGGCGTCTGGTGCGCGACCTCGCGGGCCTGCTGGCCGTCCCCGAGCTGGCCGGCACCCTGGCCGCGCTGGCCGGCGGGCCGGCCGGGGAGGGCCCCACCGACGGGGCCGGTGCCGGCTCCGTCTCCGGGGCCGTCACCGGGAACGACGCAGGGAACGATGCCGACGGCGGGGCCGCCGCCGGGGAGAGCGGCTGACCCCCGGCGGCAGGTTCTGCCGCGTCGGCGGCCTCTGATAGGAATGTGGACGGATCCGACGGCCCGCCGGTCGCCCCGGACCGGGTTCCGCGGACCACCGAACGCACAGCGCACAGAGCGGGGGGCTCAACAGTTGACCCAGGACGGCCAGTTCGGCGCGGAGGCCGGCCCCTTCGCGGCCGCCGAGCGCATCTCCGCGACACTCGGCAGCCTCACCGACGCCCTCTTCGGCGCCCGGACCTCGCGCCACCCGGCGGCCGCGCTGACCGCCCTGCGGGCCGCCGCGCACCCGGCCGCCGAGGCCCTGTTCCACCTGCCGCTGGCGCCCAACGGCCCGGTGCACACCGCCGTCGACCGGCTCGGCACCGTGATCACCGCGGGCACCGCCCGGCCGGGCACCGGAGCCGCGCTCGCCCCGCTGGTGACCGGTGCGCTGCCGGCCCGCTACGGCGTGACCGGCCCGGTCCGCGGCGCGGCAGGCTCCCCCGCGGCGCTCACCGCCGGACACCTCGAACTGCCGGTCACCGGTGAGCCCGCCGACCCCAAGCTCCGCCCCTCGTTCAGCGCGCCGCTGGCCGCACTGGCCGCCGGCCGGCAGACCCGGCAGCCCGTCGAACTGCCCACCGGCGCGGGCGCCGAGGTCCGGCTGGTCGTCCCGCCGGGCTTCCACGCGCTCACCTCGCCGGAGGGCCCGCCCGGCGTCTCCGCCCGGACCGTGCCCACCGGCCCGGCGGAAGGCCTCCCGGCCGGTCCCCCGGCCGACCCGGCCACCCGCGCGGCCGCCGCCGGACTGGCCGACCACCTGGCCGAGACCGCCGAGGAGCTGTTCAGCGGGACCGGCCCGGCCGAACGCCGCGACTTCGCGCTGATCACCGCCGCCCTCGCCGACGCCGTCACCGCCTCCGGCACCGTCTACGCGGGCGTCGGCGCCCTCCACGTGGACGGCCGCCCCGCCGACGCGACCCTGACCGTCTCGCTGGCCCGCCACCCGCTGCCGATCACCGGACTCGCCACCGAGCTGGCCACCCTGCGCCGGCACGCCGAGGTGTGGACGGTACTGCTGCCCGCCGGACCGGCCGCCGTGCTGGTCGAGGGCCGCAGCGTTCCGGTGCCGGCCCCGCTGGCCGCCGACGGGGTGCGGCGCTGGGCGGTCACCTCGGTGGTCGAGGCGTTCGTCCCGCTGCCGGACGGCGTCTCGGTGCTCTGCGTGCAGCTGACCACCGCCCAGCCGCAGGACTGGGAGCTGTACACGGACGTCTTCGCCGAGCTGCTGCGGAGCGTGCAGTTCGGCTGGGACGGCGTGCCCGGCGTCCCGGTCGTCCCCCCGCCGCCCCTCGCGGACCCCGCGCCGCTCCCGGCCCCGGCCCCGCCGCCCGCCGACCCGGCTCCGGTCGCGGCACCCGCACCAGCCGCACCCGGGCCGGGGACCGTGGCCGCGGCTGCCGCCGTGACCGCGGCCGAGGACGCCACCCCGCTGCCGGTCCACCTGCGCGGCACGCCGGTCCGCATCCCGCCGGCCGACTTCAACCCCTTCGCCCCGGTCGCCGACCCGACCCCGGCCCAGCCGATCCTGGTTCCCGACGACACCGGGGCCCGGAACGCCGGACCGGCGCAGGCGGGACCGGCGGAGGCGGGCGGGGCGACCCCGGCCCGCCCCAAGGGCACGCCGGTGGCGGTCCCGCCGCCGGACTTCGACCCCTTCGGCATCCTCGGCGCCCCCGCCGCCGAACCCACCCCCGGACCGGAGACACCAGAACCCCTCAAGGGCACGCCGGTGACGGTCCCGCCGCCGGACTTCGACCCCTTCGGCATCCTCGGCACCCCCGCCGCCGAACCCACCCCCGGACCGGAGACACCGCAGGCCGCCCCGGCCGCCGACCCGTTCGGCACGGTGACCGCCGCCGACCGGCCGAGCGACCCGTTCGGGACCACCCTCCCGTCCCAGCGGCCCGCCGCCGTCCCGCCGCGGCCCGGCACTCCGCCCGCCGTCCCCGCGCCCGGGGCCGGAACGGCCGCACCCGTCAAGGGCACCCCGGTGACTGTCCCGCCGCCGGACTTCGACCCGTTCGCCCCGCAGCCGGACGCCGCCCCGGCCGCACCGCCCGCCGGCGCCCCGGAGCACGACCCCTTCGGCTGACCCCGGCGGCCCCGCCGCCGCCCGGCCGCCCGGTGGTCCCGACCGCCGGGCGGCCTCGCCACGACCGGCCGCGCCCGGGCCCGGGCCTGCCCGCGGGCGCCGACCGGTGGGGCCCCATTGCCAGCCGACGGTCCGCTCCCTACCCTCGGCACAGGATCCTCCGCGGCACCCCGACGGCCCGAGGACCGGTTCCGCGCCACCCCAAGGCCCGGAGCCCGCAGCTCCACGCACCTGACACCTCCCCACGGGTAACGGGGCGTCCGGGCCCGCGGCCCGGGGCCCCGGGACAGGAGCAACATCCATGCGCAGACGTCGGACCGCCCTGCCGCTGCTGGCGGCCGGGTCCCTGCTCGTCCCCCTGCTCGCCGCGGCCCTCCCCGCCGCCGCGAGCGCCGCCGACGGCCCGGCCGCACCGCGGGCCGCCGCCGCGGGCGCCCTGACCGCGTCCCTCGTCACGGGCCGCGACTGGGGCAGCGGCTACGACGGCAGCTATGTCATCGCCAACACCACCAACGCCGCGGTCAACGGCTGGACCCTGGAGTTCGACCTCCCCGCCGGCCACAACATCGCCGGTCTGTGGAACGCCCCGTACACCCTGTCGGCCTCCCACGTCACGGTGAAGAACCCCGGCTGGGCCGCGCAGCTGCCGATCGGCGGCAGCTACACCGTCGGCTTCAACATCGCCTACACCGGCAGCTACCGGCCACTGCTCAACTGCAAGGTGAACAACAAGCCGTGCGACGGCAGCGGTGACGACCAGTCACCGCCCACCGTCCCCGGCGGCCTCACCGCCGGCACCGTCAAGCGGACCACGGCGGCCCTCTCCTGGACGGCGAGCACCGACAACGTCGGCGTCACCGGGTACGACGTCTACCAGGACGGCACCAAGGTCGCCACCACCGACAGCGCCACCACGGCCGTCACCGTGCAGGGCCTGACCGCCGGAACCACCTACCGGTTCACCGTGCAGGCCTTCGACGCGGCCGGCAACCGCTCGGCCGCGGCGGGCCCGCTGAGCGTCACCACTCCCCCGCCGATCGACGACCGGGAGCCGCCCACCGCACCGGGCACCCCGGCCGTCACCGGCACCGACTCCGGCTCGGTCTCACTGAGCTGGGCGGCGAGCACCGACAACGACGACGTCACCGCCTACGACATCACCGCGAGCAACGGCGTCGTCGTCACGGTCGCCGGCACCTCCGGCACGGTCCGCGGCCTGGCCCCGGACACCGAGTACACCTTCACCGTCAGGGCGCGCGACGCCGCCGGCAACGTCTCGCCGGCCTCCGGCCCGGTGACCGGCCGCACCGGGAAGGGCCCCGGCGGCGCGCTGAAGATCGGCTACTTCACCCAGTGGAGCGTCTACTCCCGCGGCTACAGCGTGAAGCAGCTCGACACCTCGGGCTCGGCCGGCCGGCTCTCGGTGCTCAACTACGCCTTCGCCAACATCCACCCGACCACCAAGCAGTGCTTCCTCACCAACAAGGCGGCCGGCCCGGAGAGCGACCCCAACGCGGGCGACGGCGCCGGTGACGCCTGGGCCGACTTCGGCAAGAACTGGGACGCCGGCAACTCCGTGGCCGGCACCACCGACACCTGGGAGCAGCCGCTGGCCGGCAACTTCAACCAGCTGAGGCAGCTCAAGGCCAAGTACCCCAACCTCCGGACGCAGATCTCGCTGGGCGGCTGGTCGTACAGCAAGTGGTTCTCCGACGCGGCGGCCACCGAAGCCTCCCGCCGGGCGCTGGTCACCTCCTGCATCGACATGTACATCAAGGGCAACCTGCCCGTGATCGACGGGCGCGGCGGCGCGGGCAGCGCGGCCGGCATCTTCGACGGCATCGACCTCGACTGGGAGTGGCCGAACTCCGACGGCCACCCGGGCAACGTCTTCCGGCCCGCCGACAAGGCCAACTACGTCCTGCTGGCCCAGGAGTTCCGCCGCCAGCTGGACACCCTGGGCGCCGCCACCGGCAAGCACTACACGCTGAGCGCCTTCCTCCCCGCCGACCCGGCGAAGATCGCCGCCGGCATCGACGTCCCCGGCCTGTTCGGCGCCTTCGACTTCGCCACCATCCAGGGCTACGACTACCACGGCGGCTGGGAGACCGTCACCAACCAGCAGTCCGGCGTCAAGGTCGCCGCCGGCGACCCCAACCCGCCGGCCCGGCAGTTCAGCTCGGAGGTCGCGATCGGCGCGTACGTGAACGGCGGAGCCCCGAAGAGCAAGCTCACCCTGGGCATCCCGTTCTACGGCCGCGGCTGGACGGGCGTGCCGCGCGGCACCACCAACGGCCTCTTCCAGTCCGCGACGGGCCCCGGCCCCGGCACCTACGAGCCTGGCTTCGAGGACTACAAGAGGCTCAAGCAGATGGCCGCCGGCGGCGGCTACACCCTCTACCGGGACCCGGTGGCCGGGCACGCCTACATCTACAACGGGAACGTGTTCTACACCTACGACGACCCGGTCGAGATCGCCCGCAAGACCGCCTGGATCAAGTCCCAGGGGCTGGCCGGCGCGATGATCTGGGCCTTCGACGGCGACACGCCGAACGGCGAACTGATGGCCGCGGTGGACAACGGCCTGAAGTAGTCCCGCCCGTGCGGACCCCGGCCCGCCGCGCGTTCAGCGCGCGCGGCGGGCCAGGTGCACGACGTCCGGCACGCCCCGGGCCACCACGACCTCGCGGCCGGTCACGTCCGTGAACCCGGCGGCCCGCAGCGCCTCCTCGAAGGCCGCGGACGGCTGCGCGCTCCACACCGCCAGGACCCCGCCCGGCTCCAGCCGGTCCCACAGCGCCGCGAGCCCCTGCGGCCCGTACAGCCCGGCGTTGCCGTCGGTGACGGTCCAGTCGGGGCCGTTGTCGATGTCCAGGCAGAGCGCGTGGTGGCGGGGGACGTCCGGCGAGGCCAGGTGCTCCAGCAGGTCGGTGTGCAGCACCTCGACCCGCGGGTCATCCAGCGCACCCGCCGAGAAGGCGGCCAGCGGGCCCTCCCGGTGCCAGTCGATGACCGCGCCCTCGCGCTCCACGACGGCGATCCGCCCCCAGCGCGGCTCGGCCGCCGCGTGGGCCAGCGAGAAGCCGACGCCGAGCCCGCCGATCAGCACCGACGGCCGCTCCACCGGGCCGGTGCGGTCCAGTTCGTCCAGCGCGGCCCGCACCAGCAGCCGCTCGGAGCGCCCGTCCGCGGTGTCCATCAGGAAGCAGCCGTTGGCGATGATCTCGTAGTGCCCGCCGCGCCGCCGCAGCACCACCTCCCCGAAGGGTCCCTCCCGCCGGTCGAGGGTCACGACGGCGGCGGAGCCGTCCCGGTCGGGCGGTGCGGTGGTCATGCGTCGGTTTCCTCTGCGCTGCTCGGGGACACGGAAGCGCGGGCCCGCGCACCGGCAGCCCCGGGGGCCGGCGGACCGGGTCACCCGCCCGACAATAGCCCAACCCTCGCCGGACGCCCCGGGTTTATCCGGTGGCCAGCACCCCTGCGTAGGACACCCCCGCCACCACCACCCAGGAGCCCAGCCCGAGCAGCGCGATCCGGCCGCCGGTGCGCACCATGGTCGGCAGGTGGACGGCGCTGCCGAGCCCGAACAGCGCGGCCGCGAGGAGCAGCTCCTGGGCGTCCCCGGCGAGCACCAGCGCCCGCTCGGGGAGCACCCCGGTGGTGCGCAGCGCGACCATGGCGAGGAACCCGGCGACGAACAGCGGCACGAGCGGCGGCCGCTTCCCCGCCACGGGGGTCGTCCCGGCCCGCCGGCGGGCCCGCCGGGCGGCCACCGCGACCCCGGCGACCAGCGGCGCCAGCAGGACCACCCGCATCAGCTTGACCAGCACCGCCTCCCGCAGTGCGCCCGCCCCGCCGCCCTGCGCGGTGGCGACCACCTGCCCGACGTCGTGCACGGACGCGCCGACCCAGCGTCCGAAGCCGGTGGGGTCCAGGCCGAGCGGGTGCTGGAGCAGCGGCAGGACGCCGATCGCCAGGGTCCCGCAGAGGGTGACCAGCGCGACCGAGGCGGCGACGTCCTCCTCCTCGCTGCCGGCGGCCTGGCTGACCGCGCCGATCGCCGAGGCCCCGCAGATCGAGTAGCCGGTCGCGACCAGCAGCGGCTGGTCGCCGGGAAGTCCGAGCCGGCGCCCGAGCCAGAGGGTGCCGGCGAAGGTCGCGGTCACCACAGTGAGCACCATCGCGACGGTGGCCCAGCCGAGGCCTAGCACGTCGTCGAGGCTCAGTTTGAGGCCGAGCAGCACGATGCCGAGCCGCATCAGCCGCTTGCCTGCGGTGGAGAGCCCGGGCCGGGCCACCCCGCGGACCACCGGGCGCAGGCCGGGCAGGTGGGCGGCGGCGACGCCGAGCACCACGGCGGCGGTGAGGCTGGGCACGGCGGGGACGGCCCGGTGGACGGCCAGCGCGGCGGCCACCCCGAGGACGGCGAGCAGCAGGCCGGGGGTGTCGCCGCCGAGCGGGGGCAGGGTGCGGGCGCGCGGGGTCCGGACCGGGCGGTCCCGGAGGGTCAGTGCCATCCGGGGCTCACCGCGGCCCGTCGGCGGGCAGCCGGTAGACGCGCCGGATGCTGGTGCCCAGCCGGGAGACGTCGGCGCCGTACACGTGGACGGAGATGGCGGTGGCGGCGCCCGCGTTGCGCACGAGGTGGATGTCGCCGGGCGGGGCGAAGGCGGCGACGGTGCCGGCCGGGCCGGTCTGGTGCTCGGTCTCGACGAGGTGGGCGGTGCGTCCGTCGGAGACCAGCCGGTAGCGGGTCTCGCTCTCCTGGCCCTGGTGGACGCCGGCCACGCACCAGGAGACGTGGTCGTGGACCGGGGTCCGCTGGCCGGGGAGCCAGACCAGGGCGACGACGGAGAAGGAGCCGTCGTGCTCGGCGTGCAGGACGTGCTGGCGGTAGCCCCCGGGGTCGCCCTCGCGCTGCGCGCCGGTGAGCAGCCCGGTGTCGCCGAGGTGCGGGGCGAGCCGTTCGCCGACCAGGTAGGCGGTGAGCTCCGGCGGCAGGCCGCGGTCGACGACCGCGCGGATCTCGCCGACGAGGGCGGTCATGCGCTCGGTGAGCCGGCCGCTGCCGACCGTGGCTGACGTTGTCATGCCCGCAGGCTCGCCCCGGCCGACCCATCACGTCCAAGGAGGGTTCTTTCGCTCTTTCCCCATCACCGCTTATGGATCGCGGCGGGGTCAGCACCCCACCCGGGCGGCGGCGGCCTGCCGCAGGTGGTCCAGGACCAGCGCGGTCGCGGGGATCCGCCGGTGCTCGCGGAGCACGTACGCGCTGACCTGGCGGCGCAGGTGCGGTTCCACGGCGCGGCCGGTGACCTTGCGGTGGCACATGAAGGAGAGCACCAGCGCGGGCATCAGGGCTATCCCGACCCCCGCCGCGACCAGGCTCTGCACGGCGAGGTTGTCGTCGGTGGAGAACACGATGTCGGGCGCGAAGCCCTCCTCGGCACAGACGTGCAGCAGGTTGGCCCGGCAGCGCGGGCAGCCGGCGATCCACCGCTCGCCGTCGAGGTCGGCCAGCCGCACGGCGTGCCGTCGCCCGAGGGGGTGGCCGACCGGCAGCAGGACCGTCAGCAGGTCCTCCATCAGCGGGACCTCGTCCAGCCCGTCCGGCACCCCGGCGGGCGCGCCGGGGTAGCGGAAGGCCAGCGCGATGTCGCACTCGCCGCGGAGCAGCCGCTGCACCGAGTCCGGTGGCTCGGCCTCCAGGAGTTCGACCCGGACGCCGGGGTGCTCGGCGAGCAGCCGGGCCATCGCCTCGGGTATCAGGGTGGCGTTGGCGCTCGGGAAGGCGCACACCCGGACGCGTCCGGCGCGCAGCCGTCCGAGTGCGGCGAGCTGCTGCTGGGCGGCGGAGAGGCTGCCGAGGATCTGCTCGGCGTGCCGGGCGAGCGCCTCGCCGGCCTCGGTGAGCCGCAGTCCGCGCCCGGCCCGGGTGAACAGCGACAGGCCGACGGTGCGTTCCAGCGCCTTCATCTGCTGGGTGATGGCGGGCTGGGTGTAGCCGAGCTCGCGCGCCGCGGCCGAGTAGGAGCCGGCCCGGACGACCTCATGGAAGGTCCTGATGTGCCGTGAGTCGAACACGGGCTCCACTGTTCCTCCGCCCTGCCGGCCGCCGTCGTCCGGCAATCATAAGCAGAGTTTGGAGGAAGGGATCGGGGCCCCGGTCGTACCTATGGTTTACCTGCGAACCGCGGGCCCCGCGCCGCCACTGCGGCCCCACCGTGCCCATCCCCCGGTGTGCCCGTCCCCGCCGTGCCCGTGCCTCGCACCGTGCCCGTCCCCGCCGTGGCCGACGGGTCACGGCCGGGCCGACGGCGGCACCCCGGTCGCCACCTCGGCCGGGGCCACCGGCGCCCCGCCGCGGGCGCTCGGACTGCGCCGGGTGCGCCGCTCGACCCAGTGGGCGAACCAGGAGAGCAGCAGGCACATGCCGATGTAGACCGGCGCGATCACCATCACCACCGGGATGAACGGCAGGTCGTAGTCCAGGTTGGTGGCGATCAGCTTGCCCGCGTGCAGGAACTCCTCGTAGGTGATCAGGAAGCCCAGCGAGGTGTCCTTGAGCGCCACCACCAGCTGGCTGATGATCGCCGGCAGCATCGCCCGGGCGGCCTGCGGCACCAGGACGTACGCCATCACCTGGGTCTTGCGCATGCCGAGCGCGAAGGCCGCCTCCCGCTGCCCCTTGGGCACCGCCAGCACTCCGGCCCGGAAGACCTCGGCGAGCACCGAGCCGTTGTAGAGCACCAGCCCGGCCACCAGCGCCCAGAGCGGGGCGACCTTCAGGGCGACGAAGATGAAGAAGATCATCACCAGCAGCGGCATGGCCCGGAAGAACTCCACCACCAGGGTGGACAGCCACCGCACCACCCGGTGGTCGGAGAGCCGCCCGACGGCGAACAGCGCGCCGAACGGCAGGGCGAACAGCACCGTCCAGCCGAAGGCCTTCAGCGTGTTGGCGAGCCCGCGCAGCAACAACTCCTGGACGCCCTCGTACTGGAAGGCCGTCCACTTGGCCGCGGTGAACTGGTCGGTGTGGAAGAGCATGTAGACGATCCAGCCGAGCAGCGCCGCGATCGCCACCAGTGCGAGAGCGCCGTACAGCCGGTGCCGGGCGAGCGCCTTCGGGCCGGGGATGTCGTAGAGCGCCGAGGATTCCGCCGTCATCGCGACACCGCCAGTCGTCGTTCCATGAGGTTGAACACGGCGCTGATGGCCAGGGTGATGATCAGATAGCCGACGGCGATCCAGACGAACGTCCAGATGATGCTGTAGCCGAGCTCGTTGATGGTCCGGTAGGTGCCGAGCAGCTCGGTGACGCTGAAGGAGCCGGCGATCGCCGTGTTCTTCGCCAGGGCGATCATGACGCTGCCGATCGGGGCCACCACCGAGCGGTACGCCTGCGGAAGCACCACCACGCCCATCGTCTGGCCGAAGGTCATACCCAGGCTGCGCGCCGCCTCGCCCTGTCCGACCGGCACGGTGTTCACCCCCGCGCGCATCGCCTCGCAGACGAACGCCGAGGTGTAGCAGCCGAGCGCGAGCACCGCGAAGGTGAAGAACGGCAGGGTGATGTCGAAGCGCGGCAGGCCCAGCACCACGATGAAGAACAGCAGGGTCAGCGGGGTGTTGCGCAGCAGCGTCACCCAGGCGGTGCCGAACACCCGCAGCGGCTTCACCGGCGACACCCGGAAGCTCGCCATCAGCACGCCGAGCACCAGCGAGAGCACGGCGCTCACCGCGAACAGCGAGAGGGTGCCGAGGAAGCCCTCCCAGTAGGTCGACCAGTTGTCGGTCAGCGTCTTCACAGCCCGGCCCTCCCTCAGTACCGGTCGATCGGCGGCGGGGCGGGCGCGGGCTCCCCGGACAGTCCGAGGGTCGCGTCGTACGCCTTCTTCCAGTCGCCGTTCGCCTCGTGGTACGCCAGCGCGTCGTCGATCGCGTAGCGCAGCACGTTGTCGTTCTTCGGCACGCCGATCCCGTACGGCTCCTGGGAGAACAGCGGCCCGACCACCTTGAGCTCGGTCGGCGCCTTGGCCGCGTAACCCAGGAGGATGGTGTTGTCGGTGGTGACGGCGTCGACCTGGCCGGTGATCAGGTTGTCCACGCAGGCCGAGTAGGTGTCGTAGCCGATCAGCCTGGCCTGCGGGTACTGCTTCTGGATACGCTGGTACGGGGTGGAGCCGGACGCCGAGCAGACCTTCTCGCCCGCCAGGTCCTCCGGGCCGTGGATGTCCGTGTTGCTCTTGCGCACCAGCAGCGACTGCCCGGCCATGAAGTACGGCCCGGCGAAGCCGACCAGCTTCTTGCGGTTGTCGTTGATGGTGTAGGTGCCGACGTAGTAGTCGACCTGGCCGTTCTGCAGCGCGGTCTCGCGGTTGGCGGAGGCGATGGTCCTGAACTCGATCCGGTCCGGGCCGAAGCCGAGGTACGCGCCGACCATCCTGGCGATCTCGATGTCGAAGCCGGAGTACTCGCCGGTGGCCGGGTTCTTCTGCCCCAGGTAGGGCTGGTCCTCCTTGGCGCCGACCACCAGGTGCCCGCGCTCGCGGGCCGCGTCCAGCGTCGGTGAGCCGG
Source organism: Kitasatospora sp. NPDC056327 (assembly GCF_042261735.1). Classification (NCBI taxonomy): domain Bacteria; kingdom Bacillati; phylum Actinomycetota; class Actinomycetes; order Kitasatosporales; family Streptomycetaceae; genus Kitasatospora; species Kitasatospora sp. NPDC056327. The sequence continues at coordinate 13,994 of NZ_JBHJRC010000089.1, forward strand.
TGACCGGGGCGGTGGTCGCCACCTGGTACGTCGGCAGCGAGCTGGGCTGGGGTCCCTTCGGCGGCGGGGTGCCGGGCTTGCCGCAGCCGGCCGTCAGCAGGGCCGTCGCGACGGTCACGAGGATCACGGTCTTCTTCACGGGCCCGGCCTCAGTGCTTCAGGATCTTGGAGAGGAAGTCCCGGGCGCGCTCGCTCTCCGGGGCGCCGAAGAACTCCTCCGGTGCGCGGTCCTCGACGATCCGACCGTCGGCCATGAAGACCACCCGGTTGGCGGAGGCACGGGCGAAGCCCATCTCGTGGGTCACCACGACCATGGTCATGCCCTCGTGCGCCAGTCGGCGCATCACGTCCAGCACCTCGTTGATCATCTCGGGGTCGAGCGCCGAGGTGGGCTCGTCGAACAGCAGCGCCTTGGGATCCATCGCCAGCGCCCGGGCGATCGCCACCCGCTGCTGCTGGCCGCCGGACAGCTGGGCCGGGTACTTGTCCGCCTGCTCGGCCAGCCCCACCCGTTCCAGCAGCGCCCGGGACTTGGCGTCGGCCTCCGCCCTGGCCCGCCCGCGCACCTTGACCTGCGCCAGCGAGACGTTCTGCAGCACGGTCTTGTGCGCGAACAGGTTGAACGACTGGAAGACCATCCCGACCTCGGCGCGCAGCCGGGCCAGTCCCTTGCCCTCCTCGGGCAGGGGCCGGCCGTCGATCACGATCGAGCCCGACTCGATGGGCTCCAGCCGGTTGATGGCCCGGCAGAGCGTCGACTTCCCCGAGCCGGAGGGCCCGACGACCACCACGACCTCGCCCCGGCCGACGGTCAGCTCGATGTCCTGGAGGACGTGCAGCGCCCCGAAGTGCTTGTTGACACCGCGCAGCTCGATCAACGGGGCGAAGCCGCCGGCCCCGGGTGCGGACGGCGGCTCGGCGGCGGTGCTCACCGTCCGCGCCGCCCCTTCAGCAGCCACCCGAGCGCCGCACCGGCGATCAGGGTGGCCAGCAGGGCGATCCACAGCGGGGCGGTCACGGTGAACACCCAGAACTGGATCTGCACCCGGTCCAGGTTGGCGAAGAGGAACCAGAGCGAGAGCACGACGATGACCCCGATCCCGATGTACCGGGTGGGGATCCCGCCGATCTCGCTGCGCTTGGCCCCCGAGGAGCCGTCCGAAATCTTGGTCACCCGAGCAGTCTGCGGGTGATTGGTGCGCTTTGCCCGGTTACGCGCCCGGGAGTAACCCACACGGGGCAATCCCGCCCCGTGCGGGTTTACCGCCCGGCACCCTCTGCCGCGTCACTCTCCGTCCCAACGGCCGCCACCCCGGCACCCTCCGCCCCGGGACCCGCCGCATCTGTCCCCGCCCCGGGACTCCCCGCCCCGGGCGCCTCCGCCCCGGCACCGCCGGCCCTCACCGCTCGTCCCGCCAGGACCGCCACAGCGCCGCGTACGGACCGCCGGCCGCCACCAGCTCGGGATGGCTGCCGTACTCGCTGATCCGCCCGCCCTCGACCACCGCGATCACGTCCGCGTCGTGCGCGGTGTGCAGCCGGTGGGCGATGGCGATCACCGTCCGCCCCTCCAGCACCCGGGAGAGCGAGCGCTCCAGGTGCCGGGCGGCCCTCGGGTCCAGCAGCGAGGTGGCCTCGTCCAGCACCAGGGTGTGCGGATCGGCCAGCACCAGCCGGGCCAGCGCCAGCTGCTGCGCCTGCGGTGGCGTCAGCGCCGTCCCGCCGGACCCGACCTCGGTGTCCAGCCCGGCCGGCAGCGCGTCAGCCCACTCCCCGGCGTCCACCGCGTCCAGGGCCCGCCGCAGCTCGGCGTCGTCGGCGCCGGGCGCGGCCAGCCGGAGGTTGTCCCGGAGCGTCCCGACGAAGACGTGGTGCTCCTGGTTGACCAGCGCGACCTCGGCGCGCACCCGCTCGGCGGGCATCCGCGACAGCGCCGCCCCGCCGAGGGTCACGCTGCCCCGGCCGGGCGCGTAGATCCCCGCCAGCAGCCGGCCCAGGGTGGACTTGCCCGCCCCGGAGGGTCCCACCAGCGCCACCCGGCTGCCCGGGGCGACGTCCAGGCTGATGCCGTGCAGCACGTCGACGCCCTCGCGGTAGCCGAAGCGCACGTCCTTCGCCTCGACCCGCCGGCCGCTCGGACGGGCCCCGTCGTCGTCCTCGGCCTCCGGCACCTCGTGGACGCCGACCAGCCGGGCCAGCGAGGCCTGACCGATCTGCAGCTCGTCGTACCAGCGCAGGATCAGGTCCACCGGCGCCACCAGCGCCTGGGCGTACAGCACCCCGGTGGTCAGCTGACCCACCGTGATCCAGCCCCGCAGGGCGAACAGCCCGCCGAGCACCAGCGGACCGAGCACGGCCAGCGTGTACACCGCGTCGATGGTCGGGAACCAGGCCGAGCGCAGCCAGAGGGTGTACCGCTCCCAGGCGATCCACTCCGCAAGCTTGCGGTCGGTCAGCCGGACCCGCTGCTCGCCCAGCCGCAGCGCCTCGACCGTCCGCCCGGCGTCGACCGTCTCGGCCAGCACGGAGTTCACCGCCGCGTACCCGGCCGACTCGTTGCGGTAGGACTGCGGTGCGCGCCGGAAGTACCAGCGCGAGGAGGCCAGCAGCACCGGCAGGCCGATCAGCGAGGTGAGCGCGAGCAGCGGCGAGGTGACGACCAGGGCGCCCAGCACCAGCAGCAGCGAGACGATCGCCACGGCCAGCTCCGGCACCGCCTCGCGCACCGACTTGTCCAGCCGGTCGATGTCGGTGGTGCCCCGGGAGACGAGGTCGCCCGTCCCCGCCCGCTCCAGGACGCCGGTCGGCAGCGCCACCGAGCGGACCAGGAAGTCCTCCCGGAGGTCGGCCAGCACCCGCTCGCCGAGCACCGCGCCGCGCAGCCGCGACCACCAGGTGAACGCGGACTGCACCGCCAGCGCGGCCAGGTACCACGCCACGGCGACCGTGATGGTGGCACCGGCGGTGCCGGTGGCCAGCGACTCGACGAGGGTGCCGAGCACCCAGGGCCCGACCAGCCCGGCGACGGTGGCCACCGCGTGCAGCCCGACCACCCCCGAGAAGGCGCTCCGGTGACGCCCGGCCAGCAGCCGCAGGTACCCGCGCACGGCGGCGGGCGAGCCGACCGGCAGGGTGGTGGCCGGCCCCTGCTCCTGGTGGACGGGGGGCTTCATGCGTGACTCCTCGGCTGGTTCGGATCGCTCCTCGGTCGTGCTGCCGGCCCCGGGCCGGCCGGCGGGCGGCGGCTCACCGCGGCTCCCCCACCGGCGCCGGTTCCTCCTCGCGGGTGACCACCGCCCGGTAGGCCGGCTCGTCGCGCATCAGCTCGCGGTGGACACCCGTCGCCACCGCGCGCCCGTCGCGGACCAGCACCACCCGGTCGGCCCGGTCGAGCAGCAGCGGGCTGGTCGCGAAGACCACCGTGGTGCGCCCCTCCCGGCTCTCCCGCAGTCCGGTGGCGATCCGGGACTCGGTGTGCGCGTCGACCGCGCTGGTCGGCTCGTCCAGGACGAGCACCGGCGGGTCGGCCAGCAGCGACCGGGCGAGCGCCAGCCGCTGCCGCTGCCCGCCGGAGAGCGACCGTCCGCGCTCGGTGATCGCCGCCGCCATCACGTCGCCCCCGCAGTCCGGGGAGCCGTCCAGCAGCGCGTCCAGCACGTCCTCCGCGCGGGCGGCGGCGAGCGCGTCCGCCGGAGCGACCCGGCCGGAGGCGGGGATGTCGAACAGCGCCGCCAGGGTGCCGGAGAGCAGCACCGGCTCCTTGTCGTGCACCAGCACGGCGGCCCTCGCCTCCGCGAGCCCGACGGCGTCCAGTTCGGTGCCGCCGAGCCGCACGGACGGCTCGGGCCGGCCGCCCTCGGCCACCGGGACGTGCCCGCCGAGCCGTTCGGCCAGCGCGCCCGCGAAATCCGGGTCGCCGCAGACCACCGCGGTCAGCTCCCCGGCCCGGGCGGTCAGCCCGGTGACCGGGTCGTGGAGGTCGGCGCGGGCCGGGTCGGCGAGCCGGCCGGCCCCGGCGCCCTCGGTACGGGCGAGCGAGAGCACCCGGACCGCCCTCCCCGCCGAGACACGGGCCACGCTCCAGGCGTGCGCCGCCTCGCCGAGGACCCGCAGCGGCGAGGCGAGGAAGGCCGTGGCGCCGTAGACCGTGACCAGGGTGCCGACCGAGATCCGCCCCTCGGCCGCCAGCCGGGCGCCGTACCAGGTGATGCCGACCACGAAGATCCCGGGCAGGAGCACCTGCTGGGCCTGCATCAGGGACCAGATCCGGGCCGACCTGACGGCCGCGGCGCGGACCTTCTGGGAGGCCTCCCGGTAGCGCGCCAGGAAGAGCTCCTCGCCGCCGATGCCGCGCAGCACCCGGAGCCCGGCCACGGTGTCGGCCGCCAGCTCGGTGGCCTTGCCGCCGAGCGCGCGCTGCTCGGTGTAGCGGCGCTCGAACGGCCCGAGCAGCGGCCAGACCGAGGCGGCGAGCACCGGTACCCCGAGCAGCACGGCCAGCCCGAGCACCGGCTCGGCGGCCAGCACCGCGGCACCGACCGCGAGCCAGACGACGACCGCCCCGCGCAGCCGGGCGACGAGTTCGACGTACCAGCCGATCTTCTCGACGTCCCCGCTGCCGACCGCGACGATCTCGCCGGTGGCGATCCGCCGGGACAGCCCGGAGCCGAGGTCCGAGGCCTGCCGCGCCACCAGCTGGCGGACCTGGCTCGCGGCGTGGATCCAGTTCCAGACGGCCTGACGGTGCAGCAGGACGGTGCCGAGCGCGGAGAGCGCCGCCAGCACCACGGCGAGCACGCCGGCCCGCCAGAGGGCGCCCCGGTCGCCGTCGACGACGGCCTGGACGCCGAGGCCCACCGGCACCGGCAGGGCGGCCTGACAGCCCATCTCCAGCAGCGACCAGCAGGTGGCCAGCACCTGCCCGCGCCGCTGGCCGCGCTGGAGCCAGCGCAGGAGGGCGAGCGGGGACGAGAGATCGGGACGGCCGGGATCGGTCAGGGGAAGGCTTTTGAGCAGCATGACGCTCCGTTGCGGGGGCGGTACGGGCGGCGGACGCGGAACCGGCCGGGAGAGTCACGGCCGTGGGCTGGTCAGGAGGTCATGGCAGTGAGAGTGCCAACTCGGATGTGACCTGCGCAACAGGTTTTCCGCGCGCCCGGCCGACCACGTAGGGTTGTGCAAGCGCCGATAGCACGCGCCGGAAAATTTCCCTCGGGCCGAGGACGGACCGGGGGACGCCTCCGGTCCGCGCACCGGCCGCGCCGGCCGGAACCGCGGCGACCGCACCCACCGCGGCGGCCGCCGGAACCGGCCGGACGACAAGGACCACAAGGACGACCAGGAGAGGGCACTCCTTCCGTGAGCAACATCCCCAGCGTCACGCTCAACGACGGCACCCGGATCCCCCAGCTCGGCTTCGGGGTCTGGCAGGTGCCGGACGCGGAGGCCACCGCCGCCGTCCGCGCCGCGATCGAGGCCGGCTACCGCTCGATCGACACCGCCGCGATCTACGAGAACGAGGACGGCACCGGCAAGGCGATCGCCGAGGCCCTGGCCGGCGGCCTCGCCCGCGAGGACCTCTACATCACCACCAAGCTCTGGAACTCCGGCACCCGTGACTGGTCCGGCGAGCAGGGCCGCGACGCTGTGCTGCGCGAGTTCGACGCCTCGCTGGAGCGGCTCGGCCTCGACTACCTCGACCTGTACCTCATCCACTGGCCGCGCCCGATGCACGGCAGCTACCTCAACGTCTGGAAGGCGCTGGAGCAGCTGAAGGCCGACGGCCGGGTCCGCTCGGTCGGCGTCTCCAACTTCGGCACCGAGCAGCTCACCCGGCTCGTCGAGGAGTCCTCCCTCCTCCCCGCGCTGAACCAGGTCGAGCTCCACCCGTACTTCCCGCAGGAGGAGCTCCGCGCCTTCCACGCGGAGCACGGCATCGCCACCGAGGCGTGGAGCCCGCTCGGCCAGGGCAAGGAGCTGCTCTCCGAGCCCGCGCTCGCCGCGATCGCCGCCAAGCACGGCCGCACCGTCGCCCAGGTGGTGCTCCGCTGGCACCTGCAGAACGGCATCATCGCGATCCCGAAGTCGGTCACCCCGTCGCGGATCAAGGAGAACCTGGACGTCGCCGGCTTCGAGCTGGACGCCGAGGACCTCGCCGCGATCGCCGGCATCGCCACCGGCACCCGGATCGGCCCCGACCCGCAGGGGTTCGACTGGAACTGACCCGGCGGGCGGCCCGGGCCGCCTGACCCCGCGTCAACGGCGAAGGCCGCCCTCTCCGTCGGGGAGGGCGGCCTTCACCGCGTTGACCTGCGAGAACCGTCACCGGCCCGGGGTCGGCGGGCTCGGGCCGACCGGCGGACGACTGGCGGGCGTCCGACGGGCGGCTGGTGAATCGTTTTGGCTGACCTCCGGGGCGTACCGGCTAGAGCCGGGCCGCCTTGGCGATCAGCGCGAGCGCGGCCTCGTGCTCGTGCTCCTCCAGCGGCGCCAGCAGCAGCCGCTGGACCTCGGCCACACCGGCGGCCGAGCGGTGGAGCAGGTCCTGTCCCGCCGGTGAGAGCGAGAGCAGGTTGCGCCGGCCGTCCGAGGGGTCGCGGCGCCGCTGGACCAGGCCGCGCCGGACCAGCCGGCTGACCATCTCGGCCATCGTGGCCTTGTCCAGCGAGGCCAGCTCGCCCACCGTGCGCTGGTCGGCGCCCGGCTCCAGTTCGAGGGCGTCGAGCACCGCGTACTGCGGCGCCGTCAGCTCCGAACCGACGTGCTCCGACCAGAGCTTGGTGTGCACCTGCTGGCTCACCCTGATCAGGTAGCCGATCGCCCGCTGGGCGTCCAGCATCGGTCGCGCGTCCGTGAGGACGGCGACCTGGGCCGGTTCCAGTCTGGCTATCTTGGCCATCACGCGGACGATCTCCAGCTGCTCCTCCGGTGTGAGCGGCTCGAAGAGCGTGCGCTGCACGCGGACCACTCCGCCGGTGGCCTCACGAACAGCCTGGGCGCCGCTCTGCGAGAGAGCGAGCAGCTTGCGCCGGCCGTCGGCCGGGTCTCGGCGTCGCAGCACCAGGCCACGCCGGACGAGCCGGGCGACCATCTCGGCCATCGTGGCCTTGTCGAGCGAGGCACGCTCGCCGACCGTCCGCTGGTCCGCCCCCGGTTCGAGGGCGAGGACCAGCAGGACAGCGAACTGCGGAGCCGTGAGATCGGCTCCGACGTGTTCGGACCACAGCCGGGTGTGGACCTGCTGTGCAACGCGGATGAGGTGTCCGGGCGACTGCTGCAGTCGCGCGGACACACGGGTCGTCGGGATCTCCCCCAGCACCATGTATCCGTCCCGATGTCACACCCGGTGTGTGTGGGACACCCGGGTGGGGCAGTAACGGCGAGTGGGCGTCCCGCTATGAGGGAGGGCGCTCCAGCCGTGCAGCCGGTGGCTGCTGGCGGACACTATACAAACGGCAGGCCCTCGCTGGCAGGCAGGGGCGGATAGTAGACGCAGGTTCGGCAACATTGGCATATTTACGCGCCGTGCCGACCCGTCGGTAACCCGTTCGCAGGAGAAAGCCGACCGGCCGGTCCTTACCCACGGTCACCTGGGGCTTCACCCTGGTCGCGGTCCCTACTCGTCGGTAGGGTGGGCCCACCAGGGCGGATCCGCCCCCCGTGACGGCCCGGCGGATCCCGAGTGCCCCCCGAGCGGTTCCTGGGAATTCCCTGAATGCCCCCGGACCGGGACGGAACGGCCGACGGCCCCTCCCCGGAGGGGCGCGCCCATCTGCAAGGCCCGGCCACCTGCAACTGACCTGCAACAACGCCCGATTCCCCCGAGAGAGACGAGACCGAGCATGACCGAGCAGACCACCACGCCCCGGGTCGCCGTCGTCACCGGCGCCGCACGCGGCCTCGGCGCCGCCACCGCCGTACGGCTGGCCGCCGACGGCTACGCCGTGGCCGTCCTCGACCTGGAGGAGTCGGCCGGCCGGGAGACCGTCGAGCGGATCACGGCCGCCGGCGGACGCGCCCTCGCGGTCGGCGCCGACGTCTCCGACGCCGACCAGGTCCAGGCCGCCGTCGACCGGATCGCCGCCGGACTCGGCGCGCCGGTCGTCCTCGTCAACAACGCGGGCGTGCTGCGCGACAACCTGATCTTCAAGATGACCGAATCCGACTGGGACACTGTCATGAACGTGCACCTGCGCGGTGCCTTCCTGATGACCCGTGCGGTCCAGAAGCACATGGTGGACGCCGGTTTCGGACGGATCGTCAACCTGTCGTCCTCGTCGGCCCAGGGCAACCGCGGACAGGCCAACTACTCGGCGGCGAAGGCGGGTCTGCAGGGCTTCACCAAGACCCTGGCGATCGAGCTCGGCAAGTTCGGCATCACCGCCAACGCGGTCGCCCCCGGCTTCATCGCCACCGACATGACCGCCGCCACGGCCGCCCGGGTCGGCATGGACTTCGAGGACTTCAAGGCCGCCGCCGCCACCGCCATCCCGGTCGGGCGGGTCGGCGTTCCGGAGGACGTGGCGCACGCCGTCTCGTTCCTCGCGAGCGAGGGCGCGGGCTTCGTCTCCGGGCAGGTGGTCTACATCGCCGGCGGCCCCCTCGACTGAGTCACCGAACCTACACAGGGTTACCACGGGGTGGGAACCGGCGCGGCCGGTCTCCCGCCCCGTGCTTTTTGCCCGGACTTGGGAAAAAGCACACGAACACCATACGGACATTCGATCCGAAAAGGGCTTTGGATCGTCCTGAAACGGCCTCGGACGCGCCGGGAACGCCTTTGTCGGGGAATTCCGAATGATACGGGGAATCACCCTGTGTCGCCGGGTATGGTCACCGCCGTGCCAGCGCCGAGTGAACCGCCGGAGCACCCGACCACCCGCCGCGAACGACCGCACCGCACTCCCCGCGCGCCCGCCCGCCGCACCCCCGGCCGCCGGCGCGCGGCCCTGCTGGGCCTCACCGCGCTCGGCTACCTGCTCGTCACCGCCGCCGTCCTGCTCGACACCTCACTGGTCGACCTCGACTGGAGGATCCGCCTGTTCCGGCCCTACGAGCACTGGCCCGGTCTGCAGCCGCTGCTCGACAACTGGGTGGTGGCCGGCCAGCGCGGGCCCTCGGCGCTCGCGGCCTTCGGCTGGCTGGGGTGGCGCGCCCGCCGGCTGCGCCGGATCCGGCCGCTCCTGGTGATGGGCACGGCGCTGCTGCTGCTCAACCTCACGGTCGGCGGCGTCAAGATCGTCACCGGCCGGCTGGGCCCGCACTACGCCCACTACGTCGGCTCGCCCGAGCTCTTCTCCGGCGGCACCGTGTTCCCCTCCGGGCACACCGCGAACGCGGTGGTCACCTGGGGCGCGCTCGCCTACCTGGCGGGCCGCTGGCGGCGCACCGGCGCACTGCTGGCCGGCGCCACCGCCTGGTCGGTCGGCCTGACCACCGTCTACCTGGGGACCCACTGGGTCACCGACGTCCTGGCCGGGTGGGCGGCCGGCCTGCTGGTCCTGCTCTCGCTCCCGCTGCTGGAACCGCTGGTGCTCGCCGCCGAGCGCCGGCTCACCCGACGGCGCGCGCGAGCCCGCGCGAGAGCGCGTGCCGAAGCGGGCCGTGCCGAAGCGACGCGCGTCGGCGCGGAGCACCACGACGCGACACGCACCCGCACGACCCGCCCCGGAGCGGTGGCGGTCACCCCTCCCAGCTGCGGACCACCACGCCGTCGCGCACCGCGAGGTTGAGCCGCCCCTCCCGGTGGTCCATGGTCATCGCCGCCCCCGGCGGCAGCACCCGCACCGAGGCCCAGCCGTGCCGGCGGGCCAGCTCCTCGGCCCGCTCGACCCGCAGCCCCGCGTAGCCCTCCGCGTCGGTGTCCGTCATCGCCCCTCCCCGGCTCGCCCAACGGACGTACGCTGGAATCGTAGACCGGCCGTGCGAACCGGTCGCACGCGACACCGTCCCCCCCGGCCGGCGCCGCCGACGACCCCACCGGCACGGCCTCGAACCATGCTTTCGGATCACCGAGCATCACGACCGAGCATCACGAACCGGGGAACACGAACCGGGGAACCCGAACCGGGGAACCCGACCGAGGAGCACGGCTCCGGATCACGACTGCGGACCGGGAGGTGACCGCGGATGCCCGCCACCACCCCGCGCCGGTGGCGCAGCGGGACCGAGCCCGCGACCGCCCGCAGCGACCTCCGACTGCGCTACCTGCTCTCGCTGACCTTCACCCCGCTGTTCGCGCTGGCCACCGCGGGCTTCGCGTTCTGGGCGGCGAACGCCCCCGCCTTCGGTGCGCCGAGCCGGGGAACCCTGGTCGGCTTCGCCGTGGCCTGCGGCCTCCTCACCCTGTTCGCCGTCGTCGATCTCCTCGTGGTCGTCCGGCGCCGCCGGACCGAGCTCTGACGCGGTGTCTCCCGCGGGGTGGGAAGCCGCGTCCCCGGCCGCCCACCCCGCCCACGGCCTCGTCCCGCCGCCGTCGCCCCGCCGTCGCGCCGCCCCGCCCCGTCAGCGGTTGCCGACCGCCTGCTTCACCAGCGTCCGCCCGAAGTCCCACATCAGGCCGCTCCCCCGGTGCGCGTCCTCCATCACGTCGGTGAAGGCCGCCACGAACCGGTCCACGTCCGCCTCGGTGATGATCAGCGGCGGAATCAGCTTGATCACCTCCAGGTGGTCCCCGGAGACCTGGGTGAGGATCCGGTGCCGCTGGAGCAGCGGGACGACCACCATCTGGGCGAACAGCCCCTTGCGGGCCGCCTGGAGCGCCGTCCAGCCGGTCCGCAGCTTCAGCGACCTCGGCCGGCCGAACTCGATGCCGATCATCAGCCCGCGCCCGCGCACCTCGGCGAGCAGCTCGTACCGGTCGACCAGCTCGGTCAGCCGCTCGCGGAAGTGGTCGCCGACCTTGCGGGCGTTCTCCACCACCCGCTCGTCCCGGATGACCTCCAGGGTCGCCAGACCCGCCGCCATCGCCTGCGCGTTGGAGCCGAAGCTGGCCGAGTGCACCAGCACCCGGTCCATCGAGGAGTACACCTTCTCGAAGATCCAGCCCTTGCCGAGGGTCGCCCCGACCGGCACGTAGCCGCCGGACAGCGCCTTGGCCGCGCAGACCAGGTCCGGCAGCACGCCGTCCTCGTGCTGGTAGGCGAAGAACTCACCGGTCCGCCCGATGCCGGTCTGCACCTCGTCGCAGATCAGCAGCGCCTTGTGGTCGTGCAGGAGTTCCTGCGCGGCCCGCAGCCAGCCGGGCGGCGGTGCGTGCACGCCCTTGCCCTGGATCGGCTCGACGATCAGCGCCGCGACGTCGCCGCGCTTCAGCTCCCTGGCCAGCGCCCCGAGGTCGCCGAGCGGGATCGCGGTGTCCGGCAGCAGCGGTTCGAAGCCCTTGCGGAACCCGCCCTCGCCGTTCACCGAGAGGGAGCCGGTGGTCAGCCCGTGGAAGGCGTGGTCGGCGTAGAGGATCCGTTTGCGGCCGGTGGCGTACCGGGCGAACTTGAGCGCCGTCTCCACCGCCTCGGTGCCGCTGTTGCCGAAGAACACCCGGTCCAGGCCGGGCGTGTGGGACAGCAGCCGCTCGGCCAGCAGACCGGGCAGCGGCGAGCAGTCGAAGCGGACCAGGTCCGGCAGGTCGAGGTCCATCACCTGCTGGACGGCCGAGCGGACCACGGGGTGGTGGCGGCCCAGCGCGAAGATGCCGAAGCCGGCGAGCATGTCGAGGTACTCGTTGCCCTCGGCGTCGTAGAAGTACTGCCCCCGGGCCCGTTCGTAGTACTTATCGAAGCCGATGGTGTGCAGCATCCGCGTCAGCTGGGGGTTCAGGTAGCGGCTCTGCAGCTCGTACCGCTCCCCGCCGCGCTCGGCGAGCAGGGCGGCGAGGTCGAAGCGCGGCCGGGCCGGGCCGGCGGGGCCGCGGCCGTCGAGCCGCCCGTGGCCGTCCGGCCGTCCGGAGGGGTCGAGGCCGTCGACGCGGTCGAGGCGGTCGGTGCGGTCGGGGTCAGCCGGCATGGTGCTGGTTCGCTCCTCGGTTCGGTCGTGCCCGGTCCGGCAGTCCCCGGGCCGGGAGCAGGTGCTTGGCGAAGGCGGCGGTCTGGGCGGCGACCCCGGTGCCGGTCAGCCCGGTCTCCTCCAGGATCTCGCCGCGCGCGGCGTGCCCGAGGAACTCCTGCGGCAAGCCCAGCACCCGTAGCGGGACGTCCACCTCCGCGTCGCGCAGCGCCTGGGCGAGCGCCGCGCCGACGCCGCCGGTGCGCCCGTTGTCCTCGACGGTGACCACCAGCCCGTGCGCGGCGGCGAGCCCGGGCAGCACCGGGTCGACCGGCTTGACCCAGCGCGGGTCCACGACGGTCGCGGTGAACCCCTCGGCGAGCAGCAGCCGGGCCGCGTCCAGTGCGGCGCCGGCCATGGTGCCGACGGCGACCAGCAGGATCTCCGGTTCCTCCGCGGTGCGCAGCAGGACGTCCACGCCGCCGATCCGCTCGACCGCCGGCACGGCCGGACCGATGGTCGCCTTGGGGAAACGCACCACGGTCGGCGCGTCGGCGACGTCCACGGCCTCGCGCAGCTGGGCGCGCAGCTCGTCGGCGTCGCGCGGGGCGGCGAGCCGCAGCCCGGGGACGACCTGGAGGATCGACATGTCCCACATGCCGTTGTGCGAGGCGCCGTCCGGCCCGGTCACCCCGGAGCGGTCCAGCACGAAGGTGACGCCCAGCCGGTGCAGGGCGACGTCCATCAGCACCTGGTCGAAGGCGCGGTTGAGGAAGGTCGCGTACACCGCCACCACGGGGTGCAGCCCGCCGGTGGCGAGGCCGGCGGCGCTGGCGACGGCGTGCTGCTCGGCGATGCCGACGTCGAAGGTCCGCTCGGGGTAGGCCTTGGCGAACTTGGCCAGTCCGACCGGCTGGAGCATCGCCGCGGTGATCGCCACCACGTCCGGCCGGTCGGCGCCGACGGCGAGCATCTCGTCGCCGAAGACGGAGGTCCAGGAGACGCCGGCGCTGGGCGAGATCGGCAGGCAGGTGTAGGGGTCGATCGGGTTGACGGCGTGGAAGCGGTCGGCCTCGTCCTGCTCCGCGGGCAGGTAGCCGCGGCCCTTGACGGTGAGGCAGTGCACGATGACCGGCCCGCCGAAGCCGCGCGCCTTGGTGAGCGCGGACTCCAGGGCGGCGACGTCGTGGCCGTCGATCGGGCCGAGGTACTTGAGGCCGAGGTCCTCGAACATGCCCTGCGGGGCGAACGCGTCCTTGAAGCCCTTCTTGGCGCCGTGCAGCGCGTCGAAGATCGGCTGGCCGACCACCGGGGTGCGCTGCAGCGCGTCCTTGCCCCAGGACAGGAAGCGCTCGTAGCCCTGGGTGGTACGCAGCGCGGCGAGGTGGTTGGCCAGGCCGCCGATGGTCGGCGAGTAGGAGCGCTCGTTGTCGTTGACGACGATGACCAGCGGCCGGTCCTTGGCCGCGGCGATGTTGTTCAGCGCCTCCCAGGCGAGGCCGCCGGTGAGCGCGCCGTCGCCGATCACGGCGACCACCGGGTCGGTGCTGCCCAGCAGCTGGTTGGCCTTGGCCAGGCCGTCGGCGTAGGAGAGCGCGGTGGAGGCGTGCGAGTTCTCGACCAGGTCGTGCTCGGACTCGGCGCGCGAGGGGTAGCCGGACAGGCCGCCCTTGGCACGCAGCTTCGAGAAGTCCTGCCGGCCGGTGAGCAGCTTGTGGACGTAGCTCTGGTGGCCGGTGTCCCAGACGACGCGGTCGCGCGGGGAGTCGAAGACCCGGTGCAGCGCGATGGTCAGTTCGACGACGCCGAGGTTGGGTCCGAGGTGGCCCCCGGTGCGGGTGACGGCGTCGATCAGGAAGTCGCGGATCTCGTCGGCGAGCCGGGGCAGTTCGGCGGCCGGAAGGGCCCGCAGGTCGGCCGGGGACGTGACGCTGGAGAGCAGTGACATGGCTTTCACCTCACGACTCGGAGCGGTGCGGTGGTGCCCCCGCCGTGGGCCGCGGCCGCGCGGGGTGGGCCCGGCCCGGGTCGGCGGCCCGGGCCGGGCGGCGGTGTGTGAGACACATCAACGAGCCCACGAGACAAGTAACTGGCTAGGTATTCGGGTGGGGGGTGGGAAGGG
>NZ_JBHJRC010000090.1:0-20362 GCF_042261735.1 Kitasatospora sp. NPDC056327
CACCCCGATCGCCGGTGGCCGCCGCCGTTCCCGGGCCGACGCCCTGTCCGGGCCGCCGCCGGTCGGCACCCTGCGGAGCGGTCCCGCGGCCCCGCTCCGGGCGGGGGCGGGATTGACAGGGCGCGGCCGTCGGCCGGATTCTGAGCAAGCGCTTAGTCACCGACGGCGCCGCCCGCGGACGAATGGAGAGGCCCGTGCCGCAGATCCGCCCGGAGCCCGGCCCGCAGATCCGCCCGGGGTCCGCCCCGGAGCCCGCCCCGCGGGCGGGTTCCGAGCCCGGCCCGCCGCCGAACCCGGAGCCGCGCCCCGATGACGGTCCGGAGCGCGGCCCCGACCTCGTACGGCTGCGCGCCCACCTGGACCGCGAACGCCCCGGCACGGTCGCCGGCCCGCTGCGCGCCGAGCTGATCGAGGGCGGCCGTTCCAACCTCAGCTACCGCCTCACCGACGGCGTCACCGACTGGGTGCTGCGCCGCCCCCCGCTCGGGCACGTCCTCGCCACCGCCCACGACATGGGGCGCGAGTACCGGGTGATGACCGCGCTGCGCGGCACCGGCGTGCCGGTGCCCGCCACGGTCCACCTGGACGCCGGGACGGAGGTGCTCGGCGCGCCCTGGTACCTGATGGCGTACGTGCCCGGCACGGTGCACCGGGGCGCCGCGGCGCTCGCCGCGCTCGGCGAGCGGCGGGTGCGCGGCATCGGCGAGGCCCTGGTGGACACCCTCGCCGCGCTGCACCGGATCGACCCGGCGGCCGTCGGGCTCGCCGGATTCGGCCGGCCGGAAGGCTACCTGGAGCGTCAACTGCGCCGCTGGGCGCTTCAGTTGGAGGCGTCAAGGAGCCGTGAACTGCCCGGCGTCGACCGGTTGCACGAGCTGCTGGCCGCCCGTCGCCCGGCCTCCCCGGCCCCGGCCCTGGTGCACGGCGACTACCGGCTCGACAACGTGATCGTCGCCGAACGCGACGGCCGGGACGGGATCGCCGCCGTGCTGGACTGGGAGATGTCGACGCTCGGCGACCCGCTCACCGACGTCGGGCTGCTGGTGATGTACACCGAGCTGGCCGGCACCGGTGGCGGCCTCATCCCGTCCGCCGCGACCGCGCCCGGCTTCCCGCGCAGTGCCGAACTGGTCGCCCGTTACGCCGGGTCGACCGGCCGGGACGCGGCCGACCTCGACTGGTACGTCGCCTTCGCCTGCTACAAGCTCGCCGTCGTCGCCGAGGGCATCCACTACCGCTTCCGGCAGGGCCGCACCCTCGGCGCCGGTTTCGAGCGTGCGGCCACCATGGCGCCCCTCCTCGTCGAGCACGGCCTCACCACGCTGAAGGGACACTGACCGATGGACTTCGCCCACGACCGGCGCACCCTCGAACTGAGCGAGCGGCTCACGGAGTTCATGGAGCGGGAGGTGTACCCCGCCGAGCCGGTGCTGGCCGCGCAGCTGGCCGACCCGGCGCGCCCGGCCTGGGAGATCCCGCCGGTGATCGCCGAACTCCGTTCGGCGGCCCGCAAGGAGGGGCTGTGGAACCTCTTCCTGCCGGGCGAGCACGGCGCCGGGCTGACCAACCTCCAGTACGCGCCGCTCGCCGAGATCACCGGCCGCAGCCCCCACCTGGCCCCGCCCGCCCTCAACTGCGCGGCCCCCGACACCGGGAACATGGAGCTGCTCGCCGGGTTCGGCAGCGCCGAACAGCGCGAACGCTGGCTGGAGCCGCTGCTCGACGCCCGGATCCGCTCCGCCTTCGCGATGACCGAGCCCGGCGTCGCCTCCTCCGACGCCGCCAACATCGCCACCCGGATCGAGCGCGACGGCGACTCGTACGTGGTCAACGGCCACAAGTGGTACATCAGCGGCGCGATGAACCCGGAGTGCCGGATCCTCATCGTGATGGGCAGGACCGACCCGGACGCCGAGCGGCACCGGCAGCAGAGCATGATCCTGGTGCCGCGCGACACCCCCGGTGTGACGGTCCGGCGCGGCATGACCGTGTTCGGCTACGACGACGCCGACCACGGCGGCCACGCCGACATCACCTTCGAGGACGTCCGGGTCCCGGCCGGGAACCTGATCGGCGAGGAGGGCTCCGGCTTCGCCATCGCCCAAGCCAGGCTCGGCCCGGGGCGGATCCACCACTGCATGCGCGCCATCGGCACGGCCGAGCGGGCGCTGGAGCTGACCTGCCGGCGCGTCCTCGACCGGGTGGCCTTCGGCGGACCGCTCGCCGAGCAGGGCGTCGTCCAGGACTGGATCGCCGAATCCCGGGTCCGCATCGAGCAGTTGCGGCTGCTGGTGCTCAAGACCGCCTGGCTGATGGACACCGTCGGCAACCGGGGCGCGCACACCGAGATCCAGGCCATCAAGATCGCCACCCCGCGCACCGTCGAGTGGATCCTGGACAAGGCCGTCCAGGCGCACGGCGCGGCCGGCGTCAGCCAGGACACCCCGCTCGCCGCGCTCTGGGCGTTCAACCGGACGATCCGGCTGGCGGACGGGCCGGACGAGGTGCACAAGCGCTCGCTGGCCCGGCGGGAGCTGCGGCGCCACCGGTGAGCGGGGCGGGCGAGCGGGGCGGGCCGGGGCGGGCGTGCGGCCCGGGCGGGGACGCCCCCGGGTGAGCGCCCCCGCCCCGCACCCGGGCGCCCGCCCCGCCGCCCGGGTCATACCGGGGTAGCACCCGCAGGGTTGGCACCCCGGTATGACGTCCACGCACCGCCCCGGCCCGTACCGTCGGCGTACGGGCCGCCGAGGGTCGGCGGCCCGCACGGGAACGGGGAGCTGGGGAGCATGCGCGAACGGGGCCGGGGACTGGATGCGCGGGGCCTGCGGACCGTCCGGAGGGGCGTCGCCGTCGCCCTCGCCGCCACCACGGTGCTCGGCGTCGCCGGGACGGCGGCCGTGCCCGCCTCCGCAGCCCCGGCGGTCGCGGACCGCCTCGCCCTGGCCGCCCTGGCGAAGCCCACCGGCCCCTACCCGGTGGGCACCACCGCGCTGCGGCTGGCCGACCCGGGCCGCCGGGACCCCTGGGAGCCGGACCGGGTCCGCGAGGTGATGATCAGTCTCTGGTACCCGGCCACCCGCCCGGTGTACGGCAACGACCACGCCCGCTACATGGCGGAGTCCGCCGCCCGGCACTTCGGCGGTCCCGACGGCGCGGGCGTCCTCAACAACGGCGCGGAGCCGGGTCGCACCGACTGGTCCCGGGTCCGCACCCACGCCCGGCAGGACGCCCCGGCGCTGCCCGCCGTCGGGCCGCGCCCGGTGGTCCTCTACTCCGCCGGACTCGGCGACCCCCGCAGCTGGGGGACGGGCCTGGCCGAGGACCTCGCCTCGCGCGGCTACGTGGTCGTCACGGTCGACCACCCCCACGAGGCCTCCGAGGTGGCCTTCCCGGACGGCCGGCTGGTCACCTCGGTGCTCCCCGGCCCGGTGGGCCGGCCTGGCCCAAACAACGGCGCGCTGCTGCGCGGAGTGATGGCGGTCCGGGTCGCCGACATCCGGTTCGTGCTGGACGAGCTCGCGGCGCTGCGCACGGACGGCCGGCTCCCCGGTCCGCTGGCCGGCTCGCTGGACCTCGGCCGGATCGGCATGGCGGGCCACTGCGCCGGCGGGTTCACCGCGGCCCAGGCGATGCACGACGACCCCCGGATCAGGGCCGGCGTCAACCTGGACGGGCAGCTGCACCTCCCCGGTCCGGACGGTACCGGGGTGCACCTGAGCAGCGTCGCCGAGAACGGCCTCGACCGCCCGTTCCTGCTGATGGGCACCGAGAGCCCGGACTCCGGCGGCTACGCCGGCCGGCCCGGCTGGGCCGCGTTCTGGCGGAACACCCGGGGCTGGAAGGCGGACGTCACCCTGCTCGGCTCACGCCACGGCTCGTACACCGATGCGCAGGCGCTGCTGCCCCAGCTCGCCCGCCAGGGGGCGGTGCCGGAGGAGGCGGTGCGCGGCGGCATCGGCGAGGTGCGGCCCGACCGCGCGGTGCTCGCCACCCGCGCGTACGTCGCCTCCTTCTTCGACCGGCAGCTCCGCGGCCACGACGACCACCTGCTGGACGGCCCCTCGCGGCGCTTCCCGGAGATGCGCTTCGAGCGCTGACGGACCGACGGCCCCCGGGTGCGGCCCGCCCGGGGGCCGGGCCGCTGCCGGCCGCGCCGCCGGGAATCACGGGCTTCCGCCTGGGGCACGGTCCTCCGCCGTGGGTCACAGGCCTCCGCCGAGGGTGAGGCCGCCGTCCACCACCACGGTCTGGCCGGTGATCCACGAGGCCTCGGGGGAGAGCAGGAAGGCGACGGCGCCCGCGACGTCCTCGGGGACCCCGAGGCGGCCCAGCGGGTAGGCGGCGGCCACCTCCTCCTCGCGGCCCGCGTACAGCGCCTCGGCGAACCTCGTCCTGACGACGGCGGGCGCGACGGCGTTGACCCGGATCCCGCGGCCGCCCAGCTCGGCGGCGAGTTCGGCGGTGAGCCGGATCAGCGCGGCCTTGGAGACCCCGTACATCCCGATGCCGAGCGAGGCCCGGATCCCGGCCACCGAGGCGACGTTGACCACCGAGCCGCCGTGCTCGCCCATCCAGGCGGTGTGCGCGCGGCGGGTCCAGGCGAGCGGGGCGAGCACGTTGACGGCGAGGATCTTGGCGGCGGCGGCCTCGTCGACGTCCAGCACCGGGCCGTGCACCGGGTTGATGCCGGTGTTGTTGACCAGGTGGTCGAGCCGGCCGAAGGCCGCCAGGGTGCGGGCGACGGCCTCCTCCTGGTGGGCGGGGTCGTCGGCGCGCCCGGCGACCCCGATCGCGGCGTCCGGGCCACCGAGGTCGCGCACCGCCTCGGCGAGCGGTCCGGGATTGCGGGCGGTCAGGCAGACCCGGGCCCCGCGGGCGACCAGTTCGCGGGCGATGCCGAGGCCGATGCCCCGGCTCGATCCGGTGACGACGGCCACCCGGCCCTGGAAGGAGGAGAGCGTCACGGTGGTCCTCTCGGTGTGGCGTACGGCTGACCGGGA
Organism: Kitasatospora sp. NPDC056327; assembly: GCF_042261735.1. Taxonomy (NCBI): domain Bacteria; kingdom Bacillati; phylum Actinomycetota; class Actinomycetes; order Kitasatosporales; family Streptomycetaceae; genus Kitasatospora; species Kitasatospora sp. NPDC056327. The sequence goes on from NZ_JBHJRC010000090.1 coordinate 5,001, forward strand.
TCCGGCGGGCGGAGCGGTCCGCCGGATGATCGACTGACCAAGCGCTTGCTCAGCATGGTGTCGGTGCGGGACCCTGTCAACAGTCCGCCGGGCCGTCGCGGGGCGAACGTCCGTACGGGCGCCCGGTGACCGATCTGCGAGGATGGCGCCATGACCAGCACGCCCATCGCCGAGCTCTGGGCCGGCCTGTCCGACGGTGCCGAAGCCCGTCCGGAGGCGGCGTACCGGCTGCTCCGGGCCGCCGTGGAGTCCTTCGCCGAGCGCGGCTTCCACGCCACCACCACCCGGGACATCGCCACCGGAGCCGGGATGAGCCCCGCCGCGCTGTACATCCACTACCCGTCCAAGGCGGCCCTGCTGGCCGAGATCAGCCGGGCCGGGCACGCCGCGACGCTGGAACTCGTCCGGACGGCGGTGGCCGGCGGGGACGGTCCGGCGGAGCGGATGCGGCGCCTGGTCGAGGAGTTCACCGCCTGGCACGCCAAGGCGCGGACGGTCGGGCGGGTGGTCAACTACGAGCTGCACGCCCTCCCGGAGGACGCCCACGCGGTGGTGGCGGCGCTGCGGCTGGACATCGAGCGCGAGGTCGCCGCGCTGATCGAGGAGGGCCTGGCGGCCGGGGTGTTCGAGGTCGCCGAGGTCCGCACCGCCGCCCGCGCGGTCACCTCGCTGGGCATCGACGTGTCCCGCTGGTACACCGGCCGAAGCAGCGAGACGCCCGAGGAACTCGGGCGCCGCTACGGCGAGTTGGTGCTCCGGATGCTGGGCGCCGACCTCCGGGGCGGGCTCGGCCGTCCTTGACGGCCCGGCGCCGCCGTACCGGTCGCGCTATCGGGCGGGCGGGGCGGGCGCCGGTCCGGTGCGCCCGGACGGGCGGTCCCCGGCGCCCGGGGCGTCGGCGGCGGGTGCCCCGGCGGCGGCGAGCAGCGAGTCGAGCAGGCCGGGGAAGCGTGCGTCGAGGTCGGTGCGGCGCAGCGAGACGTAGCGGTTGCGTCCGGCGACCCGGGTGGTGGTGACGCCGGCCTCGCGGAGCACCCGCATGTGGTGCGAGACGGTCGACTTGTGGAGGTGTTCGAGGCCGAGGTGCTGCGGGGCGCAGGAGTGCTCGGCGCCGTCGGCGTAGTTGGTGAGCAGGCGCATCCGGACCGGGTCGCCGAGCGCGTGCAGCACGGTGACCAGGTCGATCTCGGCGGTGGCGGGCTGGGGCAGCCGCTCGTCGTCGGACATGGCCGGCGGCCTCCTCGGGGTCGGGCGCGGGTGCGGTGCGGGGGCGCGGCGCGGTGCGCGGACGGGATCGTTTGACAATCATCCACCAATCCGTACTGTTTGGCGAGCATCAAACTGTTGCCCTCACGTCCAACAATGTCCGCTCCCTGGGGGGATCGACGTGCCCGTCCGCCTGCTCCTGCTCGCCCTCGGCACCTTCGCCGTCGGCACCGACACCATGGTCATGGCCGGCATCCTCGGCCCGATCGCCGACGACCTCGGCGTCTCGGTCACCGCCGCCGGCCAGCTGGTGACCGTCTTCGCCCTCGGTTACGCGCTGCTCGCGCCGCCGCTCGCCGCGTTCACCGCGCACTGGCCGCGCCGCCGGCTGCTGCTCACCGCGCTCACCGTGTTCGGCGCCGCCAACGCGCTCAGCGCGCTCGCGCCCGACTACGAAACGCTGCTGGCCACCCGGGTGCTGGCGGCCGCCGGTGCCGCGCTCTACACCCCGACCGCCAACGCGGTGGCCACCACCCTGGTCGCCCCCGAGCGGCGCGGGCGGGCGCTGGCGACCGTGCTCGGCGGCATGACGGTCGCCACCGCGCTGGGCGTGCCGGTCGGTACCTGGGTCGGGCGCGCCGACTGGCGGCTGACGATGTGGCTGGTCACGGCGCTGGGCGCGGTGGCCCTGGCCGGACTGGGCCTGCTGCTGAGGGAGCTGCCGGCGCCCGCCGCCGCGCCGGGCCTGCGGGACCGGCTGGCGCCGCTGCGCGACCGGCGGGTGCTCGGCGCCGCCGCGACCACCCTGGTCTTCTTCCTCGCCTTCCAGTCCGTCTACATCTACCTGGCCACCGCGGTCGCCCCGGCCACCGGCGGCCGGGCCGAGCGGCTGAGCCTGGTCCTGCTGGTCGCGGGCGTCGCCTCGGTCGGCGGCAGCTGGCTGGGCGGACGGCTGGTGGACCGGATCGGGGTGCGGCGGGTGCTGCTGGCGGGCAGTGCGGTGGCCGCGCTCGCGTTCACCGCGCTGCCCTGGGCCGGGCGTTCGATGCCGGGCGCGCTCGCGTACGCCGTGGTGACCCCGCTGGCCGGCTGGGCGGTCTCGGTCGCGCTGCCGCACCGGCTCGCCTCGCTGGACCCGGGCAACGCGCAGCTGCTGATCTCGCTCAACAGCAGCGCCCTCTACCTGGGCACGGCGGCGGGCGGCGCGGCCGGCAGTGCCGCCGTCGCGCTGCTCGGCGGGCGCTGGTTCCCGCTGGCGGCGACCGTGCTCGCCCTGGTCGCGGCGGCCACCGCCTGGGCCACCACCCGGGGCGCGGGGCCGGTCCGGTCCGGGGAGGCGCCCGCTCCCGCGGTGGTGGAGCCGGCGGCGCGGTAGCCGTCCGGGCGCGCGGACGGCGGGGCGGGCATCGGCGGAGTCACCGCCGGTCCCGCCCCGTCGGCGTCACGGGCGCCGGGGTGCGGGCGTCAGACGGAGGCGGGGCGCCAGTCGGCGACCAGTGCGAGCAGGCCGGGGAAGGCCGCTTCGAGGTCGTCGGTCCGGACGTGGCTGCGGCGTTCGAGGCCGTACTGGCGCTGGCGGATGACGCCCGCCTGGCGCAGTGCCTTGAAGTGGTGGGTGAGCGAGGACTTCGGGCGGTCGAGGCCGAACCAGCCGCAGGGGTGGTCGAACCGCTCCCGCTCCAGCAGCAGTTTGCGGACGATGGTCAGCCGCAGCGGGTCGCTCAGCGCGCCGAGCACGAGCTCCAGCCTGAGCTCCCCGACGGCCGGCTCGGGCAGTGCTTCCGGCAGGTCGGCCGGTTCCGGCAGGACGACGAAGGGCGGGGCCTGGCGCAGTGTCGAAGGCATGGGCGACTCCTCGTGGGCCGAAAGGACTCGGACTCTTCAGTACGACTCTCATCGTACTGCATGCTATGTTCGAGATAACTCGTACTGCGTGTGGCGGAGGGAGCGGCCATGTCGGAGAGTCGGACGGTATCGGTGCGGGAGGCCGTCGAGGCGGACCTGCCGATGCCGGAGGGGAACCAGGGGGCGACCGCCGCGGTCACGCCCACCTGGTGGGTGTGGCTGGCCGCGTGGCCGGTGACCGCGGTGTTCGTCCTGTCCAACGCGGCGACCCCGCTGTACGTGGTCTGGCAGCGGGACATCGGGTTCTCCAAGGGCACCCTGACCGTGGTGTTCGCGTTCTACATCGTCGGGCTGCTCGGCTCGCTGCTGGTCTCCGGGGTGGTCTCCGACCGGCTCGGACGCAAGCCGGTGCTGCTGCCCGCGCTGGCCCTGGCGGTCGCGTCCTGCGCGATCTTCGCCACCGCCTCGTCGGTCGCCGCGCTGATCGTGGCCCGGCTGTTCACCGGAATCGCGGTGGGCGCGGTGGTCTCGGCCGGCATGGCGGCCGTGACCGACGTCGCCGGTCCGGCCCGCAAGCGTCTGGCCGCCCTGCTGGCCTCCTGCGCGATGGTCTTCGGCGCCGGCCTCGGCCCGCTGCTGGCCGGCGTGCTCTCCGAGACGGCGCCCGGGCCGACCGTCACCGTCTTCGTGGTCGAGGCGGTCCTGCTCGCCACCGCGGTGCTCGCGGTGCTGCGCATGCCGGTCCGCCGGCCCGACGCCCCGGCGAAGGGCGCCTGGGTGCGGGTGCCCGGTGTCCCGCGCGGCAGCGGTCTGCAACTCGTTCTCGGCATCGCGGTGTTCGGCCCCGGCATCACCGCGACCTCGTTCGTGCTCTCGCTCGGTCCGTCGCTGCTCTCCGGGCTGCTCGGCACCACCAGCCGGATCGTGGCCGGGGCGATGGCGTTCGTGATGTTCCTGACCGCCACCGGTGTGCAGTTCGCCGTCCAGAAGCTGCGCCGGCGCACCATCCTGCTGGCCGGCGCGGTCTCCACCACCCTGGCGATGGTCACCCTGATCGTCGCCGTGCACGCCTCCGCCGTCCCGGTGCTGGTCGCCTCGGCCCTGCTCGCCGGGGCCGGCCAGGGCATGGGCCAGCTCGGCGGGCTCTCGCTGCTCAACTCCGCCGTCCCGCCGCGCCGGCTGGCCGAGGCCAACGCCGCGCTCAACGTGGGCGGTTACGTGCCGGCCGGGCTGCTGCCGGTGTCGGCCGGCTACCTGAGCGACTCGATCGGGCTCACCGACGGGGCGACCGTCTTCGGCGTCGTCCTGATGGTGCTGGCCGTCGCGGGCGGGCTGATCGTGTCCGCGAGCCGGGGACGGCTGCCGGAGAACCCCTGACCGGTCCGGCGTCCCGGTCGGCCCCCGTACGGCCGGGTCGTCGGACTCCCGGCGAAGCGCACCGCGGCGACGTCTGCGGTGCGCTTCCGCATGGGCGGGGCCGGCCGATCGCCCGCCCGATCGGCTTCCCGCCCGGTCCGCCCGCAGGTCCGTCCGCAGGTCGCGGGCTATCGGGCGCGGATCGCCCGGAACAGCAACTCCGCGGTCTCGGACCAGCGTTCCACCACGTCCGCCCGCTCGTGCAGCACGTCCGAGATGTGCTGGGTGCCGAAGAACGCGGCCACCAGCGAGCGGGCCGCCGCCTGCGGGGAGACGTCCTCGCGCAGCTCGCCCTCCCTCCGGGCGCCGGCCAGCAGCGTGGTCAGCAGCTCGGTCCAGTCCACGTACGGAGTGGGCAGCTCCGCGTCTATCTGCGGCCGTTCGATCTGGAGCCGGGCGCCCGCCTGGACGACGATGTCGTCCCGGAAGGCCGCCGCCGCGCCCTCCAGCAGCCGGGCGGCGGTCTCCAGCGGCCCGCGCCCCTCGGCCGTGATCTCCTCCAGGAGCATCGGCCACCGGGCGTAGTGCTGCTCGACCACCGCCACGGCGAGCGCCTCCTTCGTCGGGTAGTGGAAGTAGACCGCGCCCTTGGTCATCTCCACCCGGTCCGCCACGTCCTTGACGGAGGTGTGGCGGAAGCCCTGGGTGGAGAACAGCTCGGCGGCGGCGGTCAGCACCAGCAGCTTGGTCCGGGCGGCGCGGTCCTGCTTGGGGTCGGGGCCCCGCCTGGTGGTGATTCTCCGCACAGTGAACGGCGGGGTGGTCTGCGGTTCGGGCATCTACGGCTCCTGTGATGGTGTGGTCAGGGGTGGTGCCGGGGCGTCAGGGCGGAGGCTATTCGGACTGGATGGCGCAAAATTCCGCCTCGACGGTAAACCTTCCAGAAGGTATGTTCCTGAGCTGTCGCTCCGGTAGGCACCGAAAGATAGCGGGCCCGCCGCGGTCGCCGCGACATGGGGGAGGAATAAGTTCATGAACGTCCTGTCATCCGTCGTGCCGGGCCCGTGCCGTCCGCGGCTCAGGGAGGGCTGGAACGGTCTGCGCTTCGACCGGCACCTCCCGCGCGAGGCGGTCCACAAGTACGCCGACGCCGAGGTGCTGCTGACCGACGCCGTCCGGCTGGGGGCGGCGCGGTTCGCGGTCGCCGCGCTCTGGCCGCGCGACCACCACCTCGGCCGGCGCTCCGCGGGAGCGGCGGCCGACCCCGTGCTGATGGCCGAGACGGTCCGGCAGACCGCGATCCACCTGGCCCACCGGTTCCACGGCAGCACCTACGGTCACCCCTTCGTGCTCAACGACCTCGCCGTCGACCTCGACGGGGCACTGCCGGCGGTCGGCCCGGACGGCCTGGACGTCGGCCTCGACCTGCAGAGCCCGCCCGCCGTGCTGCGGCCCGGCCGGGAACGGTTCGCACTGGAGGGCGTGGCCTGGGCCGGGCACCGGCCGGTGGGCCGGGTCCGGATGCGCTGGGAGGTGCTGGAGCCCGCGCGGTACGCGCTGATCAGGCGGCGGTCGGCCGAGGCGGCCGCGGAACCCGAGACGGCTCCGGCCTCGACCGTGGTGCCCGAGCCCCGGCGGGTGGGGCAGACGGCCGACCGCGACGTGCTGGTCGCCGCCGACCCGGCCCGCGCCGACCGCTGGTGGCTGCGACCGTTCGAGGGCCACCCGGTCCTGTTCGACCACCCGGTGGACCACGTGCCCGGGATGGTCCTGCTGGAGGCCTTCCGCCAGGCCGCCGCCTCCTGCGGGGCCGGCGGCGCGGCCGGCGGGCTCCGGGAGATCAGCACCGGCTTCACCGCGTTCGGCGAACTGACCACCCCGGTCGCGATCCTCGCCGGGCCGGACGGCGGGGGCCCGCCGGGGTGCCTGCGGCTGACGGCGGTGCAGGACGGCCGGCCGATCGCCACCGCCCGGGTGCGGATGGCGCCGGGTGCGGCCGGTGCGGACGAGGGCGGCGCCCGGGCGGCGGACGACGGTGCGGCCCGGCCGCGGGCGACGGGACCGCACGGAACGGCGCTGCACGGAACCGGAATCCGGGGGACGGCGGGAGCGGCATGGTGACCGACCTCCGGGACGGCCTCCGCGGCGGGGCCGACGACGGCGTGTCCGGCGGGGTGCCCGGCGAGGTCCGTGAGGAGGGGCTCGCGGCGCGGGTGCTCCGCGAACTGGCCGGCCCGGCCCGCCGGGACGCCGCACGCGCGGAGGAACTGCGCCGGCTGACCGGCGAGGTCGCCGACGGCATCACCGCGGCCGGCTTCCCCCGCCACTTCGTCCCGCGCCGCTGGGGCGGCACCGCCGGGGGCTTCGGCGAGCTGGTCGCCGGTGCGGCGGCGCTGGCCGGGTCCTGCGCGGGCGCCGGCTGGTGCGCCGCCCTCTACGCGGCGCACGGCCGGCTGGCGGCCTACCTGCCCGAGGAGGGGCAGCGCGAACTCTGGGGTGCGGGCCCGGACCCCCGGATCTCGGCGGCGGTCGTCCCGCCCCGGGGCCGGGCCGAGCGGCGGGGCGGCGGCTGGCGGCTCGACGGCGAATGGCGGCTCGCCAGCGGCGCCGACCACGCCGAGTGGATCCTGCTCGCCTCCTGGACGCAGGGGCCGGACGGCCGCGAACACCGGATCTTCGCCGTCCCCCGGGGCGAGCTGACGGTGCTGGACACCTGGCACGCCTCCGGTCTGCGCGCGAGCGGCAGCACCTCGGTGGCCGCCGCGGCGGTCCACGTCCCGGACCACCGCACGCTCACCCTCGACGCCCTGCTGCTCCCGCTGCCCGACGCCGCCCGCTGCCACACCGTCCCCTACCCGATGGTCGCGGCCCTGCTCTTCGCCGCCCCGCTGCTCGGCGTCGCCCGGACGGCCCTGCGGGAGTGGACCGCCGGGGCCCGGCGGTCGGCGGACCCGCACCCGGCCGCGCACACCGTCCTGACCCGGGCCTCGGCCCGGATCCACATGGCCGGCCTGCTGCTCGACGGGGCCGCCGGCCGCGCCGACCGGGGGGCGATCACCCCGGTGGCCGTGGCGGAGAACCGCCGTGACGCGGCGACGGCCGCCGTGCTGTGCCGGGAGGCGGTCGACGCGCTGTTCCTCGCCGGCGGCGTCGGGGCGCAGGCGCCGGACTCGCTCCTGCAGCGCGCCTGGCGGGACGCCACGGCGATCGCGGTGCACCGCACCCTCGACCCGGACGCGGCGGCGCGCGGCTACGCGCAGACGCTCCTCGGCACCCCGGACGGTGCCGCATGAGCGCCGTGCCGTCCGCCCCGATCGCCTTCTTCGACGTCGACGAGACGCTGATCGCCGCCAAGGGGATGCTCGCGTTCTGGGACCATTGGACGGCGGACCCCGCCCAGGCCGGTGCCGCCGGCCTCGGAGGGAGCGCCGTCCCGGACCTCCGGGCCGCGATGGCGGCGGGCGTTCCGCGCGAGGAGCTGAACCGGATCTACTACCGCCGGTTCGCCGGGGTGCCGGCCGCCGCGCTGCGGTCGGCGGCGCGCCGCTGGTACGACGGCTACCGCCGGAGTGCCGAGGCCTTCGTCACGGCCGGCCTCGACGCGGTGGCCCGGCACCGGGCGCTCGGGCACCCGGTGGTGCTGGTGTCCGGCTCGATGCGCCCGCTGCTGGAGGCGGTCGCCGAGGACCTCGGCGCCGACGCCGTGTGCTGCACCGAGCAGGAGGTGGCCGGGGGAGTGCTGACCGGGGAGGTGGCCCGGCCGATGATCGGCCGGGCCAAGGCCGACGCGGTGACGGCGCTGATCCGGGCCCGGGGCGTCCGGGCGGCCGACTGCTTCGCCTACGGCGACCACGAGAGCGATCTCGCGATGCTCCGCGCGGTCGGGCACCCGGTGGTGGTGAACGGATCGCCGGGGCTGGTCGCGCAGGCGCGCCGGGCCGGCTGGCCGGTGCTCGACGGCCGGCGCTGCCCGCGCGGTCCGGTGCCGTGCGGGCCGCGCGCGCCGCACGGTCCGCACGGGCGGGAGGGGTCGGCGGCCCGCCCCGCCGCGGGGCTCCGACCGGTTTGCGTCTGATGTGCGGACAGCCGGGCGGGCGGGCCCACTGTCCTGAGAACATTCCTTTAGAAAGGTATGTTCTTGACCAGGGAGGGCGCCCGCATGATCAAACAGGAGCGAGCTCGGCGTACGCGGGAGAAGGTGCTGGACGCCGCAGCCGAGGAGTTCTCCGCCCAGGGGTACAGCAGGGCCACCCTCAACGCGGTGGCGCAGCGGACCGGCATGACCAAGGGCGCGCTGTACGGACACTTCGCGTCCAAGCGGGTGCTGGCCGGGGCGCTGGTGCTGCAGTCCCGCAAGGTCTGGGAGGAGATGCGGCTGGCCCGGGACGTGCCCGGCGAGGCCGCGGGCGCGGTGCTGGAGTCGCTCGTCCTGGACCTGGCGCACCGGCTGCGGGAGGACGTCCGGCTGCGGGCCGCGCTGCGGCTGGCCACCGACTGCCCGAACCTGGCGCAGCTGGTGCCGGACATCTTCGAGGACGTGCAGCGCGGGCTGGTGAACCTGATCCGGCGGGCCCAGGGGGAGGGGAGCATGGTCCGGCGGCCGCCCGAGCTGGTCGCCCAGCTGCTCCTGGCCGTGATGCACGGCGCGCCGCACGTGGCGTTCGGTCCGGTGGGGGCCTGCGGCTCGGGCGACGCCCATGAGGCGGCGTGGCGACTGCTGCTGGAGGCCCTCGCCGGCGGCCGGCCCGGCCCCGGTCCCGGCGACGGGCCCGGGCCCGGAGCGAATCGCGGGGCGGGCGGGCCCGTGGAGGGCGCCGGGGCCACCGGAGTCACCGTGGCCGCCGGGCTCCGGGAGGGTGGTGGGGCGGGGAGGGACGCCGGGGCGGGGACCGCGTGAGGGTTCCGTTGCAGGACCGTTAAAAATTCCCGCCCGAAGGTATTTTCAGGGAGAATGTGGCTGTCCCGCGAGCCCGGGGCAGCCACCACCCGGCGGCGGGCCGGCCGGCGCCGGGTGGCCGGTGCCGGCCGGCCGGTGGAGGGCAGGCCGGTGGCGGGTCGCGAACCGAGACGATGTGACGGAGGGGTGTCATGAGCGTGCTGCACGAAAGGATCGGACCGTCCGCCCTGTACCAAACGGAATCCGGTCACGCCCGGGACGACTCGATGCGGACCGCCGCCCGGCGGGCGGCGGGTCACGCCGAGCACGTCGACGACTTCGACATGAGGCATCTTCGCTATTTCCTCACCGTGGTGCGCGCGGGGACCGTCTCGGCGGCCGCCCAGGAGCTGCGGATATCCCAGCCGAGCCTCAGCCAGCAGATCAAGAGACTGGAACGCCGGGTCGGCGCTCCCCTTTTCATCAGGAGTTCACGCGGAGTTGAGCTGACGGCGGGCGGCCGGGCATTCCTGCGGGAAATCCAGACCATTCCCGGGCAGCTCCGCTCGGCCATCGCCGCGGCCGCCCCGACGCCCCGGGTCTGGCCGGTCGGCGTCTGCGGCGGAGTTCCCACCGAGGTGCTCGCCGAGGTGCAGAACGGCCTCGGCGGCGAGGCGGCCGACGCCGCCGGCCCGACCGGCGCCGAGCTGCGCATGCGGCACATCGGCGCGGCGGACCAGCCGGAACTGCTGCACCACGGCGAGCTGGCGTTCGGCATCGTCCGGCTCCCCGTCACCACGCCCGGGCTGGTCGGCGCGGTGGTGTGGGACGAACCGCTCGGCGTGGTGATGCGCCCCGACCACCAGCTGGCCGGCCGGCCCAGGCTGACCTGGGACGACCTCGCCACCCAGCGGCTCCTCTGGTACGACGAGGGCTGCGCGCCCGGCTACGCGGAGACGATCCCGGCCCAGCTGGCCGTGCTCGGCTGGCGGGCCGAACTGCACCCCGTCGACGACCAGCAGGCGCTCTTCGTGCACACCCTGCAGACCGCCTGCGACCTGGTCGCGCTGCGGCCGAGGCTCTCCGTGCAGGGGGAGGCTCAGCTGCACTGGCGTCCGCTGCCCACCGCCGCGGCCCCGCGCGAACGGCTCGCGGTCACCGCGCTGGCTGGCGGCCGGGCGGCGCTGCTGCTGGCCCAGGTCGCCGCCCGGCGCGGCTGGACGTATCTCGCCTGACCCCTTCCCCCACCTCGTGGGCGATCCCCGAATCCGTTTCGCCCCCCGTTGGACACCGGCCCGGAGAGCCTTCTCTCCGGGCCGGTTCGTTCTCTTTCCACTGCGGACGCGGAAGGTTCACCTCCGGCTTCCCGATGTCGTCCCGGCGGCCCCTCCATAGGTCTGCGCCTATGGGCCCCACGCATTTTCTGTCTTGGCCGCCCGGGCGCCGGTCGAACTATGGTTTGAGTGCGAAAGCGGCCAGGCCGGTACCGGGCGGAGGAAAACCCGGGAACCGTTGACGGTCCGCCGTTCCCGGATTGTCCAGGACGGTATTTCCGCGCCGTTCCACCGTTCCACCGTTCCACCATTCCGACATTTCGAGCTGGGAGCCGGGGAAGTCGTGATCTCGACCAAGTTGACAGAATTGCTGGGAATCGACCATCCGATCGTCAGCGCGCCGATGGGCGGCGTCTCCGGCGGGCGACTGGCCGCCGCCGTCACCCGGGCCGGCGGTCTGGGTCTCGTCGGCGTCAGCTACGGCGACGCCGCGTTCATCGACGAGCACCTGCCGCAGGCGGCGGAGGGCGGCGGCGTCTGGGGCGCCGGCTGCGTGATGTTCACCTTCGACGAGCGCCCCGGCCTCTGGGACAAGGTGCTCGGCTACGCGCCGCCCGTCATCGCCCTGTCCTTCGGGAACGCCGACCAGGTCGGCCGCTACGTGTCCTCCGCCGCCGATCACGGCTCCCGGGTCGTCGTCCAGGTGCACGACACCGAGCAGGCCCTGGTGGCCCTGCGGGCCGGCGCGTCGGTGCTGGTCGTCCAGGGTTCGGAGGCCGGTGGCCACCACAAGACGCAGGCCACCCTCCCGCTCGTCCCGGCCGTGCTCGACCTCGTCGGGGGCGCCGTGCCGGTGGTGGCGGCCGGCGGCTTCGCGGACGGCCGCGGGCTGGCCGCCGCGCTGGCGCTCGGCGCCGACGGCGTGATGATGGGCACCCGGTTCGCGCTCACCGTCGAGTCGATCGCGACCGCGGGCTTCAAGACCTCGCTGACCGCCGCCGCCACCACCGACACCGTCGACACCCGGGCCTTCGACGTGGTCCGCGGCATCCCGTGGGACGAGGTCTACCGGGCCCGCTCGGTGAGCAACGCCTTCACCCGCGAGTGGACCGGCCGCGACGAGGAACTCGCCGCCCGGCGCGCCGAGGTGGAGCCGGCCTGGGCCGCCGCCGTCTCCCGCGACGACGTCAGCCGGCGCGCGCTGTTCGCCGGCGAGGTCCTGGACCTCGTCAAGGACGTCCGGCCCGCCGCCGCGATCGTCGAGGACACCGTCGCCGAGGCGGAGCGCGTCCTGCGCGAGCTGGCGACGCGCGTCGGCCGCTGACACCGCCCCGCCCCCTTCCGCCGTTCCCGTTCCCTCCCAGCGCATCCGGAGACCACCGTGATCCACGTCCTCACGCTCACCTACCTGAAGCCCCGTGAGACCGTCACCGCCCACCTGCCCGAGCACAAGGCCTGGCTGCGCGAGCACGCCGACCTCGGCCGGATCCTGCTCAGCGGCCCCCGGCCGGACGGCGGTGCCGTCATCGTCACCGCCGACCTCGACGACGCCACCGTCACCGAGCTGATCGAGAGCGACCCCTGGCACACCCTCGGCATCGCCGCCTACGAGCGGACCCCGTTCACGGCCGGCTTCACCAGCCCCGGCGTGGTCACCGCCGCCGAGCCCGGCGACGCCGTGCTGCTGATCAACGTGGCCACCACCGAGACCGCGCCCGCCACCGTGGCGGCGCTCGCCTCCGCCGTCGAGCACGTCGCCGCGACCGCGGAGGGTTTCCGCGGCTCCCGGCTGCTGACCAGCGTCGAGGGCGACGCGGTGGTGAACCTCGCCGCCTGGTCGGACGAGAAGAGCTTCGACGCGATCTTCGACGACCCCGAGTTCACCCGCCGCTACCAGGAGTTCGCCACCACCACGACGGGCGCCAAGTACCGCCTGTACCGCACCAGCCGGGTCATCACCCCCAACCGCTGACCGGGCCCGACCCCGGCGCGGCCCCTGACCGGCCTCGCCCGGGGCCCGCACCGCCGGCCCGGCCGCCGACCCCCACCGTCGGCCGGGCGACCCGGCCGGCGCCACCTCCGCCGGCCGGTCCCGGGCCCGCACGGCCCGGACCGCCCTCACACCCGCACACACACCGCGTAGGAGAACAACCATGTCAGCCACGTCCGCCCGGGCCGCCGCCTACGACCTGATCGTCGTCGGCTTCGGCGCCGCCGGCCTCTCGGCCGCGCTGTCCTTCGCCGAGGCCACCGAGGGCCGCGACCGGCCCGTCCGGATCGCGATCCTGGAGCGCTCCGGCGAGGAGGAGCGCGGCGGAGCCACCCGCTGGACGGGCGCCTTCCTCCGGATCGACCAGGAGCGCAAGCTCGACACCGACTGGGCCGAGCACGTCCACCGGGTCTCCGGCGGCCTCGCCGACCTCGACTACTGCCGCGCCGTCGAGCGGGACACCCCCGGCACCCTCGCCTTCGTCGAGAAGCACGGCGTCGAGATCGCGTTCCAGGACTTCCCGTTGCCGCACACCTTCGCCGCCGGCACCCCGTCGATGGTCCCGCCGGCCAGCCCGCGCGGTGGCGGAGCCTCCATCGTCGAGCACCTCGGCGCCGCCCTGGAGGCCGACGAGCGGGTCGACATCCACTACCGGACGGAGGCCCTGCGGCTGTCCACCGACGATCGGGGCGCCGTCGACGGCGTGGTGGTCCGCGGCGCCGACGGCCTCACCCGCACCCTGGCCGGCCGCGCCGTCGTGCTCGCCTGCGGCGGCTTCGAGGGCAACCCCGAGATGCTCACCCGCTACGTCGGGCAGAACGCCTGCGACCTGCCGCTGATCGCCCCCGGCATCGCCGCCAACCGCGGGGACGCGCTGCGGATGGCGCTGGAGCTCGGCGCCGACACCGCCGGCCAGTTCGACGGCATCCACGCCGAGCCGGTCGACACCCGCACCAGCAAGGCCGACGCGGTGCTCTACGGCTTCGCCGCCGGGATCTTCGTCAACGGCCGCCTGGAGCGTTTCTTCGACGAGGGCCGCGACACCTGGGACAACACCTTCGAGCACGTCGGCTACGAGATCTGGAAGAACCAGGACCAGGAGGCGTACTGGATCGCCGACGCCAGGACCCTGGCCATCCCGGGCATCGCGAACTCGCTGCTCACCGACGTGCCGCCGGAGCAGTCCGACACCCTGGCCGGGCTCGCCGAGAAGCTGGGCGTCGACCCCGAGGCCCTGGAGAAGACCGTCGCCGAGTTCAACGCGGCCGTCGCCCCCGGCGAGTTCGACCCCACCCGGCTCGACGGCAAGCACACCGTCGGCCTCACCCCGGCCAAGTCCAACTGGGCCACCCCGCTGGACACCGCGCCGTTCATCGGAATCCCGGTGACCGCCGCGATCTGCTTCACCTACGGCGGTGTCCGCACCGACCTCGACGGCCGGGTGGTCACCCCGTCCGGCACGGCCATCCCCGGCCTGTACGCGGCGGGCGAGGCCACCGGTCTCTACTACCACGCCTACCCGCCGGCCACCTCGGTGCTGCGCTCGCTGGTCTTCGGCCGCCGCGCCGCGCACCACGCCGCCGCCCGGTCCGTCTGACCCGCCGCGCGCGGGCCGCTCCGCGGTCCCCGGACGCACCGCGGAGCGGCCCGCGCACGGCGGCCCGGCCGGCCGGGCCGCAGCACCCGCGCCTGCAACACCCGAAGCACCCGTGCGCGCAACACCCGAAGCACCCGAGGAAACCCGTCCGACCCTTCCTGAGCCAACCCGCACGTCCGTCTTGATGGAGGAGCCATGAGGATCACCAACATCGACGTCACTCTCCGGGACGGGGGGTACCGCACCGGATTCCACTTCCCGCTCTCCTACGCCCTGGAGCACGCCCGGCTGAGCGTCGAGGCCGGTTTCGACTGGGTCGAGATCGCCTACCGCAAGGGCTCGTTCGCCCCGCTCCCGAACCTCGGCCTGACCGGCATCGGCGGCGACGACTTCATCGCCGCCACCGCCCGCGAGATCGGCCCGCACCGGGTCGCGATGATCCTGCACCCGAAGAACATCACCCGCGACGACCTGCCCGCGATGTACCGGGCGGGCGCCCGGCTGGTCCGCGTCATCCTGCCCGCCAAGGGCTACGAGCCCGGCCTGGAGTACATCCGCCAGGCCCGCGACCTCGGCTTCACCGTCGGCGTCAACTTCGCCCGGATCAGCCAGTGGCCGGCCCGCGAGGTGGTCGAGGTGGCGACCGCCGCCACCGACGCCGGTGCCGAGGTCGTCTACCTCGCCGACTCCAACGGCAGCCTCTCGCCGCTCGACACCACCGACCTCACCACCCTGACCCGCTCGGTCACCGGCGGCGCGGTCGGCCTGCACGCCCACAACAACCTCGGCCTCGCGCTCGCCAACGCGATCAGCGCGGTCGCGGCCGGCGCGACCTGGATGGACTCCTCCGTCCAGGGCATGGGCAAGGGCCCCGGCAACCTCATCGCCGAGCAGTGGCTGGCCCACCTGGACCGCACCGACCCGGAGAAGGCCGCGCACATCGACCTCGCCCCGGTCCTGCGGCTGGCCGAGCTGCTGCTCGCCACCATCCCCGAGGGCCGGCCGTCGCTGCCGCTGCCCGACCTCGTGCTCGGCCGCTACGACCTCTCGGTCGAGCACCGCAAGGAACTCCCCGGCGAGCACGGCGAGGCCATCGCCACGGCGCGCACCCTCGCCGGCGTCCGGTGACCACCCACGCCGGACCTGTCGTGGGGGGGGGGGGGGGGGGGCGCCCCCCCCCCCCCGCCCCCCCGCCCCCCCCCGGCGCGGGCCCCCCCC
>NZ_JBHJRC010000090.1:20372-28080 GCF_042261735.1 Kitasatospora sp. NPDC056327
TTCTCCCCCGGGCTCGGTGTTGTGTTTTCGTGTGACTCCCCACCCCCGCCCCGCCCCCGCCACGGCGCACGCCCTGGTCCTCGCCCCGGTCACCGCGGGCTGGGACGGCGGCGCCTTCTTCACCCCCGTCATCCGCACCCTGGTCGGCGCCGGACTGCGGGTCACGGTCGCCGACACCCTCGCCCTCTGGGACGAGGAGGTGACCACCCTGGCCGGCCTGGCCGCCCGCTGGCTGGAGGTGCTGCCCACCTTCGGCCCGGTCGACCTGCTGTGCGGCAACGCACTGGGCGGTGCCGTCGCCCAGGCGCTGCTGCCCTCCCTCGACCCGGCCACCGCCGCGCTGCTGGTCTCCGGACCGGCCCGCAGCGACGCCCTCCTCGCCGAGCGGCTCGGCGAGATCGCCGACCTGGCCGCCGCCGGCCGCCCCGCCGCCGCCCTCGACCTGCTGCACCGCCGGGTCCAGCCCGAGGGCCGGGAGCCCGACGGCGCGGCGGAGCCGGGCGCGGGCGCGGACGCGGAGGCCGGCCGACGGCTCGCCGGAGGACTCCGCCTGCTCGCCGGCATCGACCTCACCGAGGCCGTCCGCGCCCACCCCGGCCCGCTGCTCCAGATCGTCGGGGCCCGCTCCCAGCTCGTCACCCGGCGGCACACCGCCGCCGCCCCGCACCACCGGGTGCACGCCGTCCCCCGAGCCGGCATGCGCCCGCACTTCGACCGCACCGCAGAGGTCTCCGCACACGTCGGGGCCCTCCTGCACGAGAAGGGACTCCGGTAAATGCCCACCGCACCCACGACGAAGAGCGTCGCCGTCCTGCCCGGCGACGGCATCGGCCCCGAGGTCGTCGACGCCGCGCTCGCCGCCGTCGCGCGCCTGGACCTCCCGCTCGACCTGCGCTTCGGCGACATCGGCTGGGAGTTCTGGCGGCAGGAGGGCGACCCGGTGCCCCAGCGCACCTGGAAGCTCCTCGAAGAGACCGACACCTGCCTGCTCGGTGCCATCACCAGCAAGCCGGTGCGCGAGACCGAGGCCGAGCTCGTCCCCGAACTGCGCGGCACCGGCCTGCACTACGTCTCGCCCGTCATCCAGCTCCGCCAGCGGCTGGGCCTCTACGCCAACATCCGGCCCGTCACCGACCTCGACCACGGCCGCTTCGACTTCACCGTCATCCGGGAGAACACCGAGGGCCTCTACGCCGGCCTCGACCTGCACGGCCTCGACGGCGCCCTGTGGGACGCGGTGCGCCACCACCCCAACGCCGCCGCCTCCGGCCCCGAGCACACCAGCGTCACCCTGCGCCTGCAGACCCGGTTCGGCATCGACCGGCTGCTGCGCTTCGGCTTCGAGCACGCGCTGGCCCGCGGCAAGCGGCTGCTCACCCTGGTCGACAAGCCGATGGTCCTGCGCAACAGCAGCAACCACCTGCGCGAGCGGCTGGAACTGATCGCGGGGGAGTACCCCGGCATCGAGACCGAGATCCTCAACGTCGACGCCGTCGCGCTCTGGATGGTCCGCCGGCCCGAGCGGTTCGGCGTGCTCGTCGCCGAGAACATGTTCGGCGACATCCTCTCCGACCTCGGAGCCGGCGTCATGGGCGGCCTGGGCCTGGCGCCCAGCGGCAACATCGGCGACCACGGCAGCTACTTCGAGCCGGTGCACGGCTCCGCCCCCGCGATGGCCGGCCTGGGCCGGGCCAACCCGATGGCCGTGCTGCTGACCGTCTCCCAGCTGCTCGACCACCTCGGTCTGCCGGTGCCGGGTGAGGAGCTGCGGGCCGCCGTGCGCCGCGTCGCCCGCGCCCGCACCACCGTCACCTACGACCTGGGCGGCACGGCAGGCACCCGCGAGGTGGCGGAGGCCGTGGCCGACGCGCTGGCCCGGCCCGCCGACCGGGCCGCGGCCGCGCGGCCCGCCGTGGCGGCCGCCGGCCGCGGCGTGCTTCCCACCGCGGCCGAGCCGGGCACCGGCGGGGCGACCGACGAGGTCGTCGACCGGCTGGCCCGTCTCGACACCGCCTCGGTCTCCGACGCGCTGGACAGCCTCGGCGTGCCCGGCGTCCTGGCCGGGCTGGCCGCCCGCGTCCCCGGCGCCCGGACCGCCGGGCGCGCCTTCACCGTCACCTACCGGCCCGTGGACGCCACCGTGCCCGGCTTCCGCAACGCGGCGAACTACCTCGACGAGGTGCCCGCCGGATCCTTCGTGGTCGTCGACAACCACGGCGGCACCGAGTGCACCAACTGGGGCTCGCTGCTCACCGTCGTGGCCCGCAGCAGGGGCGCGCGGGGCACCGCGGTGCACGGCTCGGCGCGCGACGTGGCCGAGATCCGGGCCGCCGGGTACCCGCTGTTCAGCACCGGCGTCACCATGGTCAGCGGCAAGAACCGGGTCGAACTCGCGGCCACCGGCCGGGACGTCACCATAGGCGCGGTCACCGTCCGGGCCGGTGACGTGATCGTCGCCGACGACAACGGCGTCCTCGTCGTGCCCGCCGGACTGGCCGCCGAGGTCGCCGACCGGGCCGAGCGCGTCGAGGCCACCGAGGCCGCCATCGCCGAGGCGGTGACCGGCGGGAGCCGGCTCGACGAGGCCCGCCGGACCTTCGGCTACGCCAAGCCGTGGGAGGGGCCGGCCCGCGGGACCGGCGATGCCTGACGGCACCCGGACCGCGGCCGGGAGCACCGGGACCGCCCCGGGCACCGGGGGCACCGGCGGGGCCGGGCCGGCCGGACGGCGGGTGGTGGACGTCCACTACCACGCCGGGCCGGACCTCTACCGGCGGCGGCTGACCGTCGCCGCCGCCGGGCGGGCCTACGCCGGGATCGACGGCTGGGTCGTGGTCAAGAGCCACCTCGGCTCCACCGCCGCCGCCGCGTGGGAGGCCCGGGAGGAGGGCCTGCCGGTCTCCGGCGCGGTCGTCCTCAACGACCTCGCCGGCGGCGTCCGGACCCGGGTCGTCGAACAGGCCGTCTACGCCCACGGCCCCGACAGCCCCGCCCGGCTGCTGGTCCACCTGCCCACCCACATCGGCCCCGCCCACCCGTCCCCGCTGCGCCGCGCCGCCTTCCACCCCCTGCTCGACCTCGAACGCTGGCGCGGCCCGCGGGTCCTCGACGGCACCGGCCGGCTCGCCCGGCCGGTGCGCGAGGTCCTCCGGGCGGCCCGGGACCTGCCGGTCGTCCTGGCCACCGGCCACTGCGACCGCGAGGAGACCCTCCGGGTCGCCGACGAGGCCGCCCGGCTGGAGCTGCCCCGGCTCCTGCTCACCCACGCCACCCACCCGATGTCCGGCCTCACCCCGGCGGACCTCACCGCACTGGCCGACCTGCCCGGCCTGCACGTCGAGCTCACCGCCCTGATGCTGCTGCTCGGCCACCGGGGCCCCGGCCACCTGGCCGAGCTGGTCCGCGCCCACCCGCGGATCGTCCTCAGCTCCGACCTCGGCCAGCCCGACCAGCCCGGACCCGCCGACTGGCTGGCCCGCAACCGCGAGTGGTTCCGGTCGGCGGGCCTGACCGGGGCGCAGATCCGGGCCGTGACCCACCGGAACCCGGCCGCGCTGCTCGCCCCCTGAGCGCCCGGCCCCGTCCGCCCGCGCCCCGTACGCCGCGGATCCCCGTGCACCGCGGATCCTGCACGCCGCAACTCCCCGCACGCCGCTGTTCCCCGTCCGCCACCGCCGCACCGGCGGCCCGACGGCCCCGGCCGCCGGCCGACCCGAACCGCTCCATCAGGGAGACCCCATGAACGCCCCGATCGCGAACGCGGCCCTGCGCGCCGACATCCGGCGCCTGGGCGACCTCCTGGGCGAGACGCTGGTCCGCCAGGAGGGCCCCCAGCTGCTCGGCCTGGTCGAACAGGTCCGGCTGCTCAGCCGCACCGACGGCGAGGCCACCGCCGAACTCCTCGCCGGCGTCGACCTGGAGACCGCCGTCGACCTGGTCCGCGCCTTCTCCACCTACTTCCACCTCGCCAACGTCACCGAACAGGTCCACCGCGGACGCGAACTGCGCGCGGCCCGGGAACGCCGGGAGTCGCCGCTCGGCCGCGTGGTGCGCGAAGGCGCGGAACGCTCGCCGGGCCTCCTCGCCGAGGCCGTCGCCCGCCTGAACGTCCGCCCCGTCTTCACCGCCCACCCCACCGAGGCCGCCCGCCGCAGCGTCCTGCACAAGCTGCGCCGGATCGCCGCCCTGCTCGACACCGCCGGCGGCACGCCCGACGAGGCCGGCCGCCGCCGCCTCGACACCCGGCTCGCCGAGCACATCGACCTCGTCTGGCAGACCGACGAACTGCGCGTCGCCCGCCCCGAACCCGCCGACGAGGCCCGAAACGCCGTCTACTACCTCGACGAACTCCACGCCGGCGCCGTCGGCGACCTCCTGGAGGACCTCGCCGCCGACCTCGACCAGGCCGGCGTCCGGCTGCCCGACGACACCCGTCCGCTCACCTTCGGCACCTGGATCGGCGGCGACCGCGACGGCAACCCCAACGTCACCCCCGAGGTCACCTGGGAGGTGCTGCTCCTCCAGCACGAGCACGGCATCGACGCCGCGCTGCGGAGCGTCGGCGAACTGCGCGGCCTGCTCTCCCACTCCGTCCGGCACACCGGCGCCACCGCCGAACTGCTCGACTCGCTCCGCTCCGACCTCGACGCGCTCCCCGAACTCAGCCCCCGCTACCGGCGCCTCAACGCCGAGGAGCCCTACCGCCTCAAGGCGACCTGCGTCCGCCAGAAGCTGGAGAACACCAAGCGCCGGCTCGCCGACGGCACCCCGCACACCGAGGGCCGCGACTACCTCGGCACCGCGGGCCTGCTCGCCGACCTGCGGCTGATCCAGGACTCGCTGCGCGCCCACCGCGGCGCCCTGCTCGCCGACGGCCGGGTGGCCCGCACCGTCCGCACCCTCGCCGCGTTCGGCCTGCAACTCGCCACCATGGACGTCCGCGAGCACGCCGAGGCCCACCACCACGCGCTCGGCCGGCTCTTCGACCGGCTCGACGAGGAGTCCTGGCGCTACGCCGACATGCCCCGCGACTACCGGCAGCGGCTGCTCGCCAAGGAACTGACCTCGCGCCGCCTGCTCGGCCCCGCGCCGCTCGACCCGGCCGCGGAGCGCACCCTCGGCGTCTTCCACACCGTCCGGCGCGCCCTGGACACCTTCGGCCCCGAGGTCGTCGAGTCCTACGTCGTCTCGATGTGCCAGGGCGCCGACGACGTCCTCGCCGCGGCCGTGCTGGCCCGCGAGGCCGGCCTGGTGGACCTGCACGCCGGCACCGCCCGGATCGGCATCGTGCCACTGCTGGAGACCACCGACGAACTGCGTGCCGCCGACCAGATCCTGGAGGACCTCCTCGCGGACCCGTCCTACCGCCGGCTGGTCGCCCTGCGCGGCGACGTCCAGGAGGTCATGCTCGGCTACTCCGACTCCTCCAAGTTCGGCGGCATCACCACCTCCCAGTGGGAGATCCACCGCGCCCAGCGCCGGCTGCGCGACGTCGCCCACCGCCACGGGGTCCGGCTGCGGCTCTTCCACGGCCGCGGCGGCACCGTCGGCCGCGGCGGCGGCCCCTCGCACGACGCGATCCTGGCGCAGCCCTGGGGCACCCTGGAGGGCGAGATCAAGGTCACCGAGCAGGGCGAGGTCATCTCCGACAAGTACCTGCTGCCCTCGCTCGCCCGCGAGAACCTCGAACTGACCCTCTCCGCGAGCCTCCAGGCCACCGCCCTGCACACCGCGCCGCGCCAGTCCGCCGAACAGCTGGCCCGCTGGGACGCCGCGATGGAGGCCGTCTCCGACGCCGCCCACACCGCCTACCGAGGGCTCGTCGACCACCCCGACCTGCCCGCCTACTTCTTCGCCGCCACCCCCGTGGACCAGCTCGCCGAACTCCACCTCGGCTCCCGCCCCGCCCGCCGGCCCGACTCCGGCGCCGGGCTCGACGGCCTGCGCGCCATCCCGTGGGTGTTCGGCTGGACCCAGTCCCGGCAGGTCGTCCCCGGCTGGTACGGCGTCGGCGCCGGCCTCGCCGCCGCCCGCGAGGCGGGCCTCGGCGACGTGCTGGAGGAGATGTACGGCGAGTGGCACTTCTTCCGCAACTTCCTCTCCAACGTGGAGATGACGCTCGCCAAGACCGACCTGCGGATCGCCCGCCACTACGTCGACACGCTCGTCCCGCCGCACCTCACCCACGTCTTCGACACCATCCGCACCGAGCACGACCGCACCGTCACCGAGGTGCTCCGGGTCACCGGCGAATGCGAACTCCTCGACCACCAGCCCGGCCTGAAGCAGACCCTGGCCCTGCGGGACGCCTACCTCGACCCCATCTCCTACCTCCAGGTCGCGCTCCTCGAACGCCGCCGCGCCGCGGCCGCCGCCGGCACCGACGCCGACCCGCTGCTCGCCCGCGCCCTGCTGCTGACCGTCAACGGCATCGCCGCCGGCCTGCGCAACACCGGCTGACCCCCGCCCGCCGACCTCCCTCCGCCCGCCGACCTCCCTCCGCCCGCCGACCTCCCGTGTCGGCCGACCCCCACCGGAGCCACCGAGCATGACCGCCAACACCCCGCGCGGCGGCGGCCCTTCACGCCGAAGCCTGCTGCGCACCGCCCTCGGCGCCACGGCCACCGCCGCCGCCTCCGCCGCCGTCCTCGGTCCGGGCGCGCCCCGGGCGGCCGCCCGTCCGGGGCGGCCCCGGCCCGGCTCGCTCGGCGAGCAGTCCGCCGTCCGCTCGCTCACCCTCGGCGACACCAGGTTCACCTACGTCGTCGACGGCGCCATGGAGCTGGACCCGGCGGGCTTCCTCCCCGCCGTCCCGCCCGCGTACTGGCGCGACCACCCCGAGGCGCTCACCCCCGGCGGCCGGATCGCCGCCTCCGCCGGCGGCGTCCTCGTCGAACGGGGCGGCCGGCGCCTGCTGATCGACGTCGGCCTGGGCGCGAACGTCCTCTCCCCGGCCCTCGGGCGCTCCCGCGGCGGCGCGCTGCTCGACACCCTCCGCGCCCTGCGGGTGCCCCCCGGGTCCGTCGACACCGTCGCCTTCACCCACCTGCACACCGACCACACCGGCCTCGGGTTCCGGACCGGCCGCGACCGGGCCCCGCACCGGGCGTTCCCGCGCGCGGCCTACCTGGTGGCCGGCGCCGAGTGGGACCCCTTCTGGCGGCGCGAGATCGAGGTCGGCGCGCCGTCCTGGGACGACTTCATGGTGCCGATGTCCAGGGTCCGGCGCTCGTTCGGCAACGGCGCGGAGATCTGGCCCGGCGTCACGGCCCTGATCACCCCGGGCCACAGCCCCGGGCACACCTCCTACGTGGTCACCGCCTCGGGGGGCCGGCGCCTGATCGTCTTCGGCGACGCCTTCCACACCCCGGCGCAGATCACCAACCCGGGCTGGCCGTCCGGTCCGGACACCGACACCGCCGCCGTCCTGCGGGCCCGCCGCACCCTGCTGGCCGAGCTCGCGGCCCCGGGGACCTACGGCTTCGCGTTCCACTTCGGTGACCAGCCCTTCGGCCGAGTGGTGCCCGACCGGTCGGGGGTCCTCGGGTGGCGGCCGGTCCCCTCCCGGGTGCTCCTGCCGGCGCCGATCCGGCTGTCCTGACCCGCCGCTCCGGTCCGTCCGGTCCGCACCCTGCGCGTGCTGGTCCGCCTGCGCTGGTTTGCCCGTGCTGATCCGCCCGTGCTGACCCGGTCGGCCCCGCTCCGGGGC
>NZ_JBHJRC010000091.1:0-28060 GCF_042261735.1 Kitasatospora sp. NPDC056327
CCCCGTCGCAACGGCGACGGGGCCCTGCGGCGTCCGTGGGCCGCCCGGACGCGGTGAAGCCGCCGGGCCGGGGTGCGCGCGATAGCCTGGCAGCGATCGAGCGGTGCCGGACCGGACGGGTCGCGGTGCCGCCAGCGCCCGGGCGCGCCCGGGCGGCCGTCTCAGCGAGGGGTAGCCCAGCCGTGCGCATTGCCAGGTTTTCCGTCCGGGAAGGGAGCCCTGCCGCCGGCAGCGTCTCCTTCGGTGTGGTCGAGGGGGACCCGGCCCGTCCCGAGTCGCTGGTGGTCCACGCGCTGGCCGGCCATCCGTTCGGCCAGCCCCAGCCGACCGGCGAGAGCCACCGGTTCCAGGACGTCCGGCTGCTCAGCCCGATGCTGCCGAACAAGATCGTCGCGGTCGGGCGCAACTACGCCGCGCACGCCGCCGAGATGGGCGGCGAGGTCCCGGACGTCCCGCTCACCTTCTTCAAGCCGTCCACCTCGGTGATCGGCCCGACCGAGAGCATCGCCTACCCGCCGTTCTCCTCGGACGTCCAGTACGAGGCCGAACTGGCCGTGGTGATCGGCCGGATGTGCCGGGAGGTGCCGCTGGAGCGGGTCCCCGAGGTGATCCTCGGCTACACCTGTGCCAACGACGTCACCGCGCGCGACGTCCAGCAGCGCGAGGGCCAGTGGGCCCGCGCCAAGGGCTTCGACACCGCCTGTCCGCTCGGCCCGTGGATCGAGACCGACCTCGACCCGTCCGACCTCGCCATCACCTGCACGGTCAACGGCGAGCTGCGGCAGACCGGCCGCACCTCCCTGATGGTCCGCTCGGTCGCCGAGCTGATCGTCCACATCTCCGAGGCCATGACGCTGCTGCCCGGCGACGTCGTGCTCACCGGCACGCCCGCGGGCGTCGGCCCGCTGAACATCGGTGACGAGGTCGCCGTCACGGTCGAGGGCATCGGCACCCTCGCCAACAGGGTGGTCAAGCGGGGCTGACGGGGTGCCGGACGGCCCGCCCGCGGCCGGGCCCGAGGGCCGTGCGGGCGGCCCGGCCGGCCTCCTGACCTCGCCCGCGGACCCGGTCCGGCACCGGGTCCGCGGCGTCCCGCGACGTCACCGGACGGCCCCCTGCCCGCTGCCTGGGGTTATCGATTTTGGAGCCGGGGCGGACGTCGGGTAATGTTCTTTCTGCGCCGCCCGGGAGGGCAACGACGAGGGAGCGAAACCCCCGCCGGAGCCGAGCGGGAGGCGCAAGCCCGAGAAGATCTCCGACAGGGGTTCAACTCTGGTGGGGTATGGTGTAATTGGCAGCACGAGTGATTCTGGTTCATTTAGTCTAGGTTCGAGTCCTGGTACCCCAGCGCAGTACAGTGGTTCACGCAGTACCGCACAAATGAAGAACAAGCCCCCGTTGTGTAGCGGCCTAGCACGCTGCCCTCTCACGGCAGTAGCGCCGGTTCGAATCCGGTCGGGGGTACTGATCTCGCAAGGGATCGCCAGGAAGCCCCCGTTGTGTAGCGGCCTAGCACGCTGCCCTCTCACGGCAGTAGCGCCGGTTCGAATCCGGTCGGGGGTACTGATCTCGCAAGGGATCGCCAGGAAGCCCCCGTTGTGTAGCGGCCTAGCACGCTGCCCTCTCACGGCAGTAGCGCCGGTTCGAATCCGGTCGGGGGTACCGAAGCACGAAGCCGATGGGTCTGCTCATCGGCTGATTGCTTTGTTGGGGTATGGTGTAATTGGCAGCACGAGTGATTCTGGTTCATTTAGTCTAGGTTCGAGTCCTGGTACCCCAGCCAGTGAATGAAGGCCCCGGTTCCCGGGGTCTTTTTTGTGTTTCCGAACCGGTGTGTGCCGGAACCCGGAGGGCCCCGCCCGGTCACGAGCGGGGCCCTTTCCGGTTCTCGGGCGGGGGAGTGGGGGAGTGGGGGGAGCGGGTGCGGGGGCCCGGAGGGGTCAGCTGCGGCGCAGGGCCTCGGTGAGCCGGTTGGCGGCCTCGATGATGGCCTGGGCGTGCAGCCGGCCCGGGTGACGGGTCAGGCGCTCGATCGGTCCGGAGACCGAGACGGCGGCCACGACGCGGTTGGAGGGGCCGCGGACCGGGGCCGAGACGGACGCCACGCCCGGCTCGCGCTCGCCGATCGACTGGGCCCAGCCGCGCCGCCGGACGCCGCTGAGCGCGGTGGCGGTGAAGCGGGCGCCCTGGAGACCGCGGTGGAGCCGCTCGGGCTCCTCCCAGGCCAGCAGGACCTGGGCCGCCGAGCCGGCCTTCATCGGCAGGGTGCTGCCGACCGGGACGGTGTCCCGCAGACCGGAGAGCCGCTCGGCGGCGGCGACGCAGATCCGCATCTCGCCCTGCCGGCGGTAGAGCTGTGCGCTCTCGCCGGTGACGTCGCGCAGGTGGGTGAGGACGGGGCCCGCGGTGGCGAGCAGCCGGTCCTCGCCCGCCGCGGCGGAGAGTTCGGACAGCCGCGGGCCGAGGATGAACCGGCCCTGCATGTCCCTGGTGACCAGACGGTGGTGTTCGAGTGCGACGGCGAGTCTGTGGGCCGTGGGGCGCGCCAGACCGGTGGCGGCGACCAGCCCCGCCAACGTGGCGGGGCCCGACTCCAGTGCGCTCAGCACCAGAGCGGCCTTGTCGAGCACGCCGACGCCGCTAGAGTTGTCCATGCGCTAAGACTGCAGTCTCATTCCGCGAGACGCAAGTTCAATCTCCGGCGAAAAGCGCCACCCTGGATGCAGCAGCCCGGGAGACATCCAGGATGCGGCCCCGCCGAGGTGTCCGCATCGTGGACACCGATCCGGTGTGCAGGTCGCGCGACCGCGTTCCGTACGGGGCCGCGGCAGCTTTGACCTCGACGATCACGAGAAGGCCGGCAACGCGGCCGGCTGGAGGGAATCCGATGGGACGGACACTCGCAGAGAAGGTCTGGGACGACCACGTCGTGCGGCGCGCGGAGGGCGAGCCCGACCTGCTCTACATCGACCTGCACCTGCTCCACGAGGTGACCAGCCCGCAGGCCTTCGACGGCCTCCGGCTGGCCGGGCGCCCGGTCCGCCGCACCGATCTCACGATCGCCACCGAGGACCACAACACCCCGACCCTGGACATCGACAAGCCGATCGCCGACCCGGTCTCCCGGGTGCAGCTGGAGACCCTGCGCCGGAACGCGGCCGAGTTCGGCGTCCGGATCCACTCGCTCGGCGACGTCGAGCAGGGCGTGGTGCACGTCGTCGGCCCGCAGCTGGGCCTCACCCAGCCCGGCACGACCGTGGTCTGCGGCGACTCCCACACCTCCACCCACGGCGCCTTCGGCGCGCTGGCGTTCGGCATCGGCACCAGCCAGGTCGAGCACGTGCTGGCCACCCAGACCCTGCCGCTGGCCCCGTTCCGCACCATGGCGGTCACCGTCGAGGGCGAGCTGCCCGACGGCGTCACCGCCAAGGACCTCATCCTGGCGATCATCGCGAAGATCGGCACCGGCGGCGGCCAGGGCTACGTCCTGGAGTACCGCGGCTCGGCGATCCGCGGCCTCTCCATGGAGGCCCGGATGACCGTCTGCAACATGTCCATCGAGGCGGGTGCCCGGGCCGGCATGATCGCCCCCGACGAGACCACCTTCGCGTACCTCCAGGGCCGCCCGCACGCCCCGCAGGGCGAGGACTGGGACGCCGCGGTCGCGTACTGGAAGACCCTGGGCACCGACGAGGACGCGGTCTTCGACCACGAGATCTTCATCGACGCCACCGAGCTGACCCCCTTCGTCACCTGGGGCACCAACCCCGGCCAGGGCGCCCCGCTCGGCTCCGCGGTGCCGGACCCGGCCTCCTTCGCCGACCCGCAGGAGCGGATCGCCGCCGAGAACGCCCTGACCTACATGGGCCTGGAGGCCGGCACCCCGCTGCGCGAGGTGAAGGTCGACGCGGTCTTCGTCGGCTCCTGCACCAACGGCCGGATCGAGGACCTGCGCGCCGCCGCCGACCTGCTGCGCGGCCGCCGGATCGCCGACGGCGTGCGGATGCTGGTCGTCCCCGGCTCCGTCCGGGTCGCCCTGCAGGCCGTCGAGGAGGGCCTGGACAAGGTGTTCACCGAGGCCGGCGCCGAATGGCGGCACGCCGGCTGCTCGATGTGCCTGGGCATGAACCCCGACCAGCTGGCCC
This sequence comes from Kitasatospora sp. NPDC056327, assembly GCF_042261735.1. Lineage (NCBI taxonomy): Bacteria > Bacillati > Actinomycetota > Actinomycetes > Kitasatosporales > Streptomycetaceae > Kitasatospora > Kitasatospora sp. NPDC056327. Next base: position 4,146 of record NZ_JBHJRC010000091.1, read on the forward strand.
CCGGCGAGCGCTGCGCCTCGACCTCGAACCGCAACTTCGAGGGCCGCCAGGGCAAGGGCGGCCGCACCCACCTGGTCTCGCCGCTGGTCGCCGCCGCGACCGCCGTCCTGGGCCGCCTGGCGGCCCCCGCCGATCTGGCGTCGAACGCCGCCGTGGAGGTCTGAGCAGCATGGAGAAGTTCACCACCCACACCGGCCGGGCCGTCCCGCTGCGCCGCAGCAACGTCGACACCGACCAGATCATCCCCGCCCACTGGCTCAAGAAGGTCACCCGTTCCGGTTTCGAGGGCGGGCTGTTCGAGGCCTGGCGCAAGGACGAGTCGTTCATCCTGAACCGGCCCGAGCGCGCGGGCGCCACCGTCCTGGTGGCCGGCCCCGAGTTCGGCACCGGCTCCTCCCGGGAGCACGCCGTCTGGGCCCTGCAGAACTACGGCTTCCACGCGGTCGTCTCCTCGCGCTTCGCCGACATCTTCCGCGGCAACTCGCTGAAGAACGGCCTGCTGACCGTGGTTCTCCCGCAGGAGACCGTGGAGCGGCTCTGGGAGCTGACCGAGGCCGACCCGGCCGCCGAGATCACCGTCGACCTGGAGGCCCGCGAGGTCCGGGCCGAGGGGGTCACCGCCTCCTTCGAACTGGACGACAACGTCCGGTGGCGGCTGCTCAACGGCCTCGACGACATCAGCATCACCCTGCAGAACGAGGGTGACATCGCCGCGTTCGAGACCCGTCGCCCGGCGTTCAAGCCGCGTACCCTGCCGGTGGCCTGAGAACCCGTTCTGAACAAGCATTCTGACGAACCGCCGGATGGCCCGCTCCCCCTCGGGGGGGCGGGCCATCCGCCGTTCCGGGGCAGGAGTTGTACCCGTCCGACGCGGCCCGATTGGGGATTCGGTTTAGCGACGGAGGGCCCCGCAGCATGCACAACTGCGCGTAGATGGCACAATCAGTGCATGCACCGGCACCATGAACCTCCGTACGCGGGCGGCGAACCCGCGTCACCGGAGTCCACGGGCCGGGGATCCGAACGCCGAATTGACGATCGGCCGGACGTCGCCACCTCAGCTGCTGAGGGGCCCGACGACCCGGAAGTCGAAGCGCTCTTCGCGCTTGTGGCCGAGCGGTTGAAGCAAGCTCACGACCGCGTGCATGCGCTGAACGTGTCTGCCGATGCAAAGACCGCTCTCACCCGTCAACTGCTCATCGTCACCGAGACCGCCAAGCGCGATCTTCCGGGGGCGGCGCGGCGGTTGAGTCGCTTTGTGCAGGACCTCGACGAGGGGCGCCCGCCCGTCGACTGAGGTCGCCGACGCGCAAATCCATTGCGACACTAGGGTGATTCGCGCGTTTGGTAATTGAAAGTCCGCAGATACATACCTAACGTGCGAAATGAACGGATGGAATCATCCGGCGCCCGTTTCCGAAGGGGAAGACGTGAACAAGGCTCAGCTTGTCGAAGCGGTGGCCGAGCAGCTGGGCGGTCGCAAGGCTGCCGCAGAGGCCGTCGACGCAGTGCTCGACACCATGGTGCGCGCCGTCGTGGCCGGCGACCGCGTTTCGGTCACCGGTTTCGGCACCTTTGAGAAGGTGGAGCGCTCCGCGCGCTTCGCCCGCAACCCGCAGACCGGCGAGAAGGTCAAGGTCAAGAAGACCTCGGTGCCCCGCTTCCGTCCGGGCCAGGGCTTCAAGGACCTGGTCAGCGGCGCGAAGAAGCTGCCGAAGGAAGGCCCCTCGGTCAAGAAGGCGCCCAAGGGCTCCCTCACCCCGGGCAAGAGCGGTGTCGCCGCGACCCCGGCCGCCAAGCGGGCCGCCACCAAGCGCGCCGCCACGGCCGCCGCCGCCGCTGCCGCCGCGACCCCGGCCAAGAAGGCCGCCGCCAAGAAGGCGACCGCCACGAAGACGGCCGCCGCCCCGGCGAAGAAGACCACGGCCGCCGCCAAGAAGGCGACCGCCACCGCCAAGAAGACGGCGCCGGCCAAGAAGACCGCCACCCGCAAGACCACCGCGCGCAAGACCACGGCCAAGTAGTCGTCGCGCGTCGTCACGGGACGGCCTTCGGGAGCCGTGGTTCCGCCCTTCCCCGGGAATTCCGGGAAGGCCGGAACCACGGCTCCCCGCTTTTCCGGGATTTCCCGGAAGAGCGGCCGGGCCGGCGATCCGGGCGGCGGCGGGAGCGGTGCCGGACTCAGCCCGCGGCCGGGTCCGGGAAGGTCTGCAGCGTGAGGAAGACCACCCGGCGGGCGGCGCCGTCGCCCTCGGTGCGTATCCGCACCCGCTGGCCGGGGCGCAGCAGCCGCAGGCCGCCGGCGTCGAAGGCGGCCGCGTCGAACGGCACCGGGGTCCCGTCGTCGAGCAGCACGGAGCCGGCCCGGGTGGCGGGGTCGAAGGTGAACGCGGTGGCCTGCATGGCAGCAGCATAGCGAGGGCCGCCGACAGTCCCCGGCGGCGTCTCAGGGGGGAGGCGGCGGTCCGGCCGGCGTCCGCGCCGGGGGAGGGCCGAGCCGGGCCGTCAGGGCACGGGTGTGCGGGCCCACGCCGAGCGCCAGCGCCTCGGCCAGGTCCTCCCCGGTGTCGACGTCCCGGCGGACCGACTCCACACCGGTCAGCAGCAGTTCGCGGGCGCCGCCGGCCGCGTGCCGGGCCCGTGAACCGTCCCCGAACGCGGGAGCGAGCGGACTGCCGGGGGCGCAGGCCAGCAGGGTGGTGCCCAGCCCCGGGGCGTCCGGCAGGAAGGCCCGGCCGGTGGCGGGAACGGCGTCCAGCACCCGGCCCAGTTCGGCCGGGCGCAGCGCCGGCAGGTCCGCGGAGAGCGCGGCCAGCGGCGCACGGGGCGCGAGGACCAGCGCGGCGGCCGCGCCGTGCGCCAGGGCCTCGTTGAGACCCCCGCCGGGCTCGTCGCCGACCACCAGGGCGCCGAGCGCGGCCAGCCGGGCCGCGGCCCCGGTGTCCCGGGTGACCACCAGGACCCGGCCGACCCCGGGCGCGGCCAGCGCGGCGGTGACCGTGTCCAGCGCGAAGGAGAGCGCGAGGCCGGGGCGGTGCGGGCCGGCGAACGGGGCCAGCCGGGACTTGGCCCGGGCGAGCGGCTTGAGCGGCACCACCAGCGACCAGCCGGCGGCGGGTGCGGCGGGCGCGACGGGCCCGCTGGGGCGTACGGTGTCCTGGGTCATCGGCGTCATTGTGACGCCGGTCCCGGATCCCCCGCCAGGCCGTCCGAGCTGTGCGGACGTGCGTTTGATCACGCGCGCCGGACGCGCGGGCGGGGTTGCTCGACAGGCGGTGAGCCGTCGGGCGAGACTGTTCCGCGCCCGCGCCCCGAGAGGGGCGGTGGAGGCGAGATCGACCGCGGCACTCCCTCGTGCCGCACGGATGAGGAGGACCTGGGGTGGCCCGCCGCTCGTACGCCAGCTTCGGCAACGCCGACTACGGCTTCTGGTACCGCTTCGCGGCCGTGCTGGTGAAGCCGGTGACGACCGCCCTGGTCAAGCCCGACTGGCGGGGCTGGGAGCACCTTCCGGAGAAGGGCGGCTTCATCGCCGCCGTCAACCACAACTCGATCATCGACCCGGTGGTGTACGCGCACTGGCAGTACAACAGCGGACGGCCGCCGAGGATCCTCGGCAAGTCCTCGCTGTTCTCCGTCCCCTTCATCGGGTTCATGCTCCGCAAGACCGGCCAGATCCCGGTGTTCCGCGAGTCGACCGACGCCGCGCAGGCGTTCCGGGCGGCCATCGACGCGGTCGACCGGGGCCAGTGCGTGCAGTTCTACCCGGAGGGCACGCTCACCCGCGACCCGGACCTGTGGCCGATGACCGGCAAGAGCGGGGTCGCCCGGGTGGCGCTGATGACCGGCGCGCCGGTCATCCCGGTCGCGCACTGGGGCGCCCACGAGATCATCCCGCCGTACGGCCGGGGCGGTTCGGGGAGGAGCAGGTTCAACCTCTTCCCCCGCCACAAGGTGGTCGTGGCGGCCGGGCCGGCCGTCGACCTGAGCAAGTACCAGGGGCAGGAGCTCACCGCCCAGGTGCTCCGGGACGCGACCGAGGACATCATGGCGGCCATCACCGAGGTGCTGGCCGGGATCCGCGGCGAGGAGCCGCCCGCCGAGCGGTACGACATGCGGGAGGCCGCCCGGAAGCGGGCCGCCGCCGCGTCGGCCCGCCGGGAGCGCGCCGCCGGTGCCGACGGGACCGGGGAGGACGCCAAGTGACCCGCTGCGCCGTGTTCGGCACCGGTTCCTGGGGCACCGCCTTCGCGATGGTGCTGGCCGACGCCGGCTGCGAGGTGACCCTGTGGGGCCGCCGCCAGGAGCTGGCGGACGCCGTCAACGCCACCCACACCAACCCCGACTACCTGCCCGGGGTCCGGCTGCCGGACACCGTCCGGGCCACCACCGACCCCGCCGAGGCGCTGGCCGGCGCGGACTTCGCGGTGCTGGTGGTGCCCTCGCAGACGCTGCGCGAGAACCTGGCCGCCTGGGCGCCGCTGCTGGAGCCGGGGACGGTCCTGGTCAGCCTGATGAAGGGCATCGAACTCGGTACCGCCAAGCGGATGAGCGAGGTCGTCGCCGAGGTGGCCGGGGTCGGCCGGGGTCGGATCGCGGTGGTCAGCGGACCGAACCTGGCCCGGGAGATCGCCAACCGGCAGCCGGCCGCCAGCGTGGTCGCCTGCACCGACGAGACGGTCGCCAAGCGGCTCCAGGCGGCCTGCCACACGCCGTACTTCCGGCCGTACACCAACACCGACGTGATCGGCTGCGAGCTCGGCGGGGCGGTCAAGAACGTCATCGGCCTGGCGGTCGGCATGGCCGACGGCATGGGGCTCGGCGACAACACCAAGGCGACCCTGATCACCCGCGGGCTCGCCGAGACGACCCGGCTGGGGCTGGCGCTCGGCGCCGACCCCTACACCTTCGCCGGGCTGGCCGGCATGGGCGACCTGGTGGCGACCTGCTCCTCGCCGCTGTCCCGCAACCACACCTTCGGCACCAACCTGGGCCGGGGGATGTCGCTCGCCGAGACGATCGCGGCCACCCGGCAGACCGCGGAGGGCGTCAAGTCCTGCGAGTCGGTGCTCGACCTGGCCCGGCGCAACGGCGTCGACATGCCGATCGTCGAGGCCGTGGTGGACGTCGTGCACAACGGCCGGCCGACCCAGGAGGCGCTGCGGGCGCTGATGGCCCGCTCGGCCAAGCCGGAACGGCACTGAGCCGGGCCCCGGGTCGGTCGCCTCGGGGCGGCCCGGCCCGGGGTACCCTCGGTCGCGATATGAGCATCGAACAGACCTCCCAGAACCCCTCCGAGAAGCCGCGGGTCGCCGTCGTGTTCGGCGGCCGCAGCTCCGAGCACGCCATCTCGGTCTCCACCGCGGGCAGCGTGCTGAAGGCGATCGACCGCGACAAGTACGAGGTGCTGCCGATCGGCATCACCCACGAGGGCCGCTGGGCACTGGTCAGCGACGAGCCGGCCCGGATGGCCATCACCGACGGCCAGCTGCCCGACGTCGACCACGTCGCCGAGTCCACCGGGGGCCAGGTCTCGCTGCCGGTCGGCCCCGGCAGCCGCGAGGTGGTCTGGAGCGAGCCCGGCAGCGCGCCGAAGGCGCTCGGCGAGGTCGACGTGGTCTTCCCGCTGCTGCACGGACCGTGGGGCGAGGACGGCACGCTGCAGGGTCTGCTGGAGCTCTCCGGCGTGCCGTACGTCGGCAACGGCGTGCTGGCCAGCGCGGTGGGCATGGACAAGGAGTTCACCAAGCGCCTGCTGGCCTCGCACGGCCTGGGCGTCGGGCGGTACACCGTGGTGCGGCCGCGCGAGTGGGAGAGCGAGGAGGGCCGCGCCGCCGTCCGCGAGCGTGCCGCCGGCCTCGGTCTGCCGCTGTTCGTGAAGCCCTGCCGGGCCGGCTCCAGCATGGGCATCACCAAGGTCAAGGACCTCTCCGACCTCGACGCGGCGATCGAGGAGGCCCGCCGGCACGACCCCAAGCTGATCATCGAGGCGGGTGTCGAGGGCCGCGAGATCGAGTGCGCGGTGCTGGAGGCCGAGGACGGTCCGCGCGCCAGCGTCCCGGCGGAGATCCTGGTCGGCGGCGGCTACGAGTTCTACGACTTCGAGGCCAAGTACATCGACTCCTCCGAGGTCCGGATCCCGGCCGAGCTCTCCGACGGGGAGACCGCCGAGATCCGCCGCCAGGCGATCGCCGCGTTCGAGGCGCTCGGCTGCGAGGGGCTGGCCCGGGTGGACTTCTTCCTGCTGGAGGACGGCGGCTGGATGGTCAACGAGGTCAACACCATGCCCGGCTTCACCCCGATCTCGGCCTACCCGAAGATGTGGGAGGCCACCGGGCTGTCGTACCCGGAGCTGATCGACCGGCTGCTGCAGGCGGCGCTGCGCCGCCCGACCGGTCTGCGGTAGCGGTCGCGGGAAACGGACGGAGGGCGGCCCCGGAACCCGGGGCCGCCCTCCGTGCGTCGTGGGCGGGGATCAGGGGATCGTCGTCCTGACCGCGTCCGAGAGGGCGGCGGCGGCGTCCAGCGGGTTGGCGAGCGCCCCGCCCGGGACGGTCACCTCGACGAAGGCGGCGCGCTGGGTGGCGGTGAAGCGGTAGCCGCCGTCGGCGAGCTGCTCGGGCCACCAGGTGACGTCGTTGACGGTCGGGGCGATCTCGGCCTGCTTCTCGTCGACCAGGCCCTCGGGGTGCGGCACGCCGCAGCGCAGCACGATGCGGGGCGAGGAGGACCAGACGGCGACGTACGGGGAGGCCGGCGACGGGTCCTTGCGGGCGTGGCCGAGCAGCTCCTGCGGCAGGACGCCGGCGAGCGCGCGGCAGGACTCGGCGGCCTTGCCCCGGGGCTCGGGCACGTCGACCGCCGGGTCGGCGGAGGAGTTCCAGCTGCCGATCAGGACGACGACGGTGCAGGCGAGCGCGGTCGGCACCGCCAGCCACCGGACCGGGGCCGGCAGTGCCGCCAGGAAGCGGGGGACGCGGAGTTCTCGGGTCACCCGCCGATGGTATGCGCGCCTTACAAGTGGACGACGGGACAGGTGAGGGTGCGCGTGATCCCCTCGACCTGCTGGACCTTCGCGACGACCAGACGGCCGAGGTCGTCGACGGTGTCGGCCTCGGCCCGGACGATGACGTCGTACGGGCCGGTGACGTCCTCGGCCTGGATGACGCCGGGGATCTTGGCGATGGACTCGGCGACGGCGCTGGCCTTGCCGACCTCGGTCTGAATCAGGATGTAGGCCTGTACCACGGGGACCTCCCGGCGGCTGGGGACGGGGATCGCCGCCGGGAGTGCCCGGTCGGGCGCGGGGTGGGGAAGGGGCTCTCCGGCAGACTGATCACCACGCTACCTCCCGCCGGGCCGGGGAGGGGAGACCCGTGCGTCCTGCGAGGGCGTACGCTGCGCGCGGAGGCGGCGTGGCCGCAGGACGTACGCGCCCGGCCGGGCGCCACCGAGAGGACGGCAGATGCAGGGGACCGTGGGCGAGCTCGGCGAGTTCGGACTCATCAGGGAGCTGACCGCCCGGGTACCGCTCACCGACGCGGTCGACCTCGGCCCGGGTGACGACGCCGCCGTGGTGAAGGCCCCGGACGGCCGGGTGGTGGCCACCACGGACGTGCTGATCGAGAACCGGCACTTCCGCCGCGACTGGTCCACCGCGTACGACGTGGGCCGCAAGGCGGCCGCCCAGAACCTCGCCGACGTGGCCGCGATGGGTGCGGTGCCGACCGCGATCCTGCTGGGCCTGGTCGCGCCGGCGGACCTGCCGACCACCTGGGCCACCGAGCTGATGGACGGGCTGCGGGACGAGTGCCAGGTGGCCGGGGCGACGGTGGTCGGCGGTGACGTGGTGCGCGGTGACACCATCACGCTGGCCGTCACGGCGCTCGGGGATCTGAAGGGGCGCGCGCCGGTGACGCGCGCCGGTGCCCAGGTGGGTGACGTGGTCGCGGTCACCGGCTGGCTCGGCTGGTCGGCGGCGGGCCTGACGGTGCTGCAGCGCGGCTTCCGCTCGCCGCGGGCGTTCGTCGAGGCGCACCGCCGTCCGGAGCCGCCGTACCACGCCGGCCCGGCCGGGGCGGAGCTGGGCGCCACCGCGATGATCGACGTGAGCGACGGGCTGGTCGCCGACCTCGGACACGTGGCGCGGGCGAGCGCGGTGGACATCGACCTGCGGGCGGCCGACTTCGACGTGCCGGCCCAGATGGCGGACATCGGCCAGGCGGTCGGGGTCGACCCGCTGGTCTGGGTGCTCTCCGGCGGGGAGGACCACGCGATCGTGGCGACCTTCCCGCGCGGGGTCCAACTGCCCGCCCGCTGGCGGGTGGTGGGCGCGGTGGCCGGCCGGGCGCGGCCCGGGCGCGGCGGCCGGGTGACGGTGGACGGCGAGGCCTGGGACCGGGTCGGCGGCTGGGACCACTTCTCGGAGTGACGCGCCCCGGCAGCAACCGGGGTGCGGACGGGGCCCGTTGGCGGCCGGCCGGGCCCTCCGCCGGACCGGTGGTGCGGTGCGGCCGGGCGGTGGGGCGAGTCGGCGGGGCGGTGGGGCGAGTCGGCGGGGGCGCGCACCGGGGGCGTGCGACGCTCCCGGTTCGGCGCGCGAGCGGACTCCGGGCCGGGGGAGTGCGTAGGCTTGGCCCGCGGCCCGGCCATCCGCTCGTTACGCTGGTGGTCTGGACCATTTTGGTCTGAACCACTTCGAGCGGGAGAGCCCACGCCATGCGAATCGGAGTCCTGACCAGCGGCGGCGACTGCCCCGGACTGAACGCGGTGATCCGGTCCGTGGTGCACCGCGGGACCGACGTGCACGGCGACGAGATCGTCGGCATCGAGGACGGCTTCCTCGGCCTCATCGAGGGCCGCACCCGCCCGGTCTCGCACGACGACGTCACCGGCCTGCTGACCCTCGGCGGCACCATCCTCGGCTCCGCCCGGGTGCAGCGCGAGCGGATCGCCTGGGCCGTCGAGAACGCCAAGACCCTCGCCCGGGACATCGGCATCGACGCGCTGATCGCCATCGGTGGCGAGGGCACCCTCACCGCCGCCCGGATGTTCAGCGACGCCGGGCTTCCGGTGGTCGGAGTCCCCAAGACCATCGACAACGACATCGACGCCACCGACGTCACCTTCGGCTTCGACACCGCGGTGCACGTCGCGACCGAGGCGATCGACCGGCTCAAGACCACCGCCGAGTCGCACCAGCGCGTCATGGTGGTCGAGCTGATGGGCCGGCACACCGGCTGGATCACCCTCACCGCCGGCATGGCGGGCGGCGCCCACGGCATCCTCATCCCGGAGAAGCCCTTCGACATCGAGGCGGTGGCCCGGATGGTCGAGGACCGCTTCGCCCGCGGCAAGAAGTTCGCCATCATCGCGGTCGCCGAAGGGGCCTCCCCGACGCCCGGCACCATGCGCTTCGACCACGGCTCGGTCGACCGGTTCGGGCACCGGACCTTCGGCGGGATCGGCAACCGCCTCGCGCACGAGCTGGAGAACCTGCTCGGCAAGGAGGCCCGCCCGGTCATCCTCGGCCACGTCCAGCGCGGCGGCACCCCGACCGCCCGGGACCGGGTGCTCGCCACCCGGTTCGGCTGGTACGCGGTCGAGGCCGTCCACCAGGGCGCGTTCGGCCACTTCACGGCGCTGCGCCGCAACGAGATCCGGCTGGTGCCCATCGCCGACGCGGTGACCAGGCTCAAGACCGTCCCGGAGGACCGCTGGGCGGAGTCCGAGGCCGTGCTGTGACCGCGTAGGTTGGGCGCATGTCTTCCACCGCACCTCCCCGCGTCCTCACCGTCGCCGGCTCCGACTCCGGCGGCGGCGCCGGCATCCAGGCCGACCTCAAGGCGATGCTCGCCCTCGGCGTCCACGGCATGAGCGTGATCACCGCCGTCACCGCGCAGAACTCGCTCGGTGTCCAGGGCTACTGGGAGCTGCCCGCCGAGGCCGTCCGCGCGCAGTTCCGCAGCGTGGCCGACGACATCGGCGTCCAGGCCGTGAAGACCGGCATGCTCGCCTCGACCGAGCTGGTCGAGACCGTCTCCGGGCTGCTGGCCGGCATCGGTGCGCCGGTCGTGGTCGATCCGGTCGGCGTCTCCAAGCACGGCGACGCGCTGCTCGCCGCCGAGGCCGTCGCCACCGTCCGGGAGAAGCTGCTCCCGGTCGCCACCCTCGCCACGCCCAACCTGCACGAGGTGACGCAGCTCACCGGCCGCACCGTCGAGGACGAGAGCCGGATGCTGGACGCGGCCAGGGCGCTGCTCGACCTCGGGCCGCGCTGGGTGCTCGTCAAGGGCGGCCATCTGGCCGGCGAGGCCGCCGACCTGCTGTACGGCGGCCCGGGGGAGGAGTACTGGTACCGGGCGCCGCGCTACGACAACCGGCACACCCACGGCACCGGCTGCACCCTGGCCAGCGCGATCGCCGCCGGCCTGGCCAAGGGCGAGGAACTGCCCGCGGCGGTCGCCTCGGCGAAGGAGTACATCACCGGGGCGATCGCGGGCGGCTTCGCCCTCGGCTCCGGCATCGGCCCGGTCGACCACGCCTGGCGCTGGCGCTGACCCGGCCGGAGAACGTCGACGGGCGGGCCCGAGGGCCCGCCCGTTCGAGGTCGGTCGGATACCGGAACAACAGAAAGCCGGTTCATCCGGGGACGAACCGACTCACTGGAGGACCGGCATACCGGTCTGCGCGTCAGCGCGAGACCTTACCGGCCTTGATGCACGAGGTGCAGACGTTGAGCCGCTTCGGCGTCCGCCCAACCACAGCGCGCACCGTCTGGATGTTGGGGTTCCAGCGACGGGGGGTACGGCGGTGCGAGTGGGAGATGCTGTTGCCGAAGCCCGGCCCCTTGCCGCAGACGTCGCAGTTGGCAGCCACAGGAGTCACTCCAAGACTTCAGATCATTTACGTGAGAAACCCGCCGGACCAGCGGAGCACTCACGTGAACCGGACCGGACCAAGGGGTGAGCCCGGAACTGTTCCAGGCAACCGGAAGAGCATACAACGCCTGCTTCCGTTCAACGAAACTACCATGACCAGCAGGGTGATCGCTCCGGCCGCCGGGGCCGCGGCCGCCTCCCGGCCCCCGATAACCTGCCGGTACCACCCCTCGCCGTTCACCCTCAGGCCATCACGGCGTCCCACTCCGGAGGAGACCTGGTGCTGCACACGCTCGACGCCCCGGCCGTGCGCAGCTGGTGCCAACTGGCGCTGCGCGCGCTCGGCCAGGCCCGCGAGGAGATCGACGCACTCAACGTCTACCCCGTCCCGGACGGCGACACCGGCACCAATCTCTACCTGACCGTCGAGTCGGCCGCCGCCGAGGTGGAGGGCCGCTTCGCCGCACCGGGCGGCGGTCCGGCCCCGGGCCTCGCCGAGACCGCCCGGGCGATGGCCCGCGGCGCCCTGGTCGGCGCCCGCGGCAACTCCGGGGTGATCCTCGCCCAGTGGCTGCGCGGCACCGCCGAGAAGCTCGCCGAGGGCGGCGGCGCCGACGAGCTGCGGGCCGCGCTCCAGCGGGCCGCCGACTCCGCCTACCAGGCCGTCGCCGAACCGGTGGAGGGCACCCTGCTGACCGTCGCCCGGGTCGCCGCCCGGGAGGCCGGACGGGCCGGCGACGGCCTCGGCCAGGTCGCCGAGGCGGCCTACCGGGCAGCCCGCGAGGCGCTGCGGCACACCCCCGAGCAGCTCTCCGTGCTCGCCGAGAACGGGGTGGTGGACGCCGGCGGCCGCGGTCTGGTCGCCGTCCTCGGGGCGCTCGCCGACGCGGTGGCCGGGCACCAGCCGATGGGGCCGGTCGCGCTGCGCGACTTCGGACCGCAGGACGCGGCGGCGCCGGGAGCGGCCGGCGCGGGCCGCCGGCGGAGCACCGGCGGGCGGGGGCACCGGCCGGCCGCCGGACCGGGGGAGCACGCCGCCGGCGGGCCCGGGGACCGGGCGAGCGGGGAGCAGGGGCCCGGCGAACAGCGGACGGCGGAGCAGCCGGCCGACGGCTGCGGGGCGCACGTCCGCCCCGCCGGGCCGGGCCACCCCGCGTTCGAGGTGATCTACCTGCTGGACGCGCCCGACGGGGCGCTGCCGGCCCTGCGCGAACGGCTCGGCGCGCTCGGCGACTCCCTGGTGGTCGGCGGTGGCGACGGCCTCTGGAACGTCCACGTCCACGTCGACGACGCGGGCGCCGCCGTCGAGGCCGGGGTCGAGGCCGGGCGCCCCTACCAGATCCGGATCACCCACTTCGCCGAGGCCGCCGCCCGCTCCGGCGCCGCCGCGGGGCGCGGCGAGCCCGAGCCGCGGGCCCGCGCGGTGCTCTCGGTGGTCTCCGGCGAGGGGCTCGCGGAACTCTGCGAGCAGGCCGGGGCGGTCGTGCTGCACGCCGAGCCCGGCCGCCCGCCGGCCAGCGCCGAACTCGCCGCCGCGGTGCGCCGGGCCGCCGCCCGCGAGGTGGTGCTGCTGCTCAACGACCCCGAGCTGCGCGCCGCGGCCGGCGCCGCCGCCGACCAGCTGCGGGAGGAGGGCGTGCGGATCGCCGTGCTGCCCACCCGTTCGCCGGTCCAGGGCCTGGCCGCGCTCGCCGTGCACGAGTCCGGCCGGCGCTTCGACGAGGACGTGGTCGCCATGACCTCGGCGGCCGGCGCCACCCGCTACGCCGAACTGGCGGTCGCCGAGGGCGAGTCCTGGACCATGGCCGGGGTCTGCCAGGCCGGTGACGTGCTCGGGCTGATCGACGGGGACGTCGCGGTGATCGGCGAGGGCCTGGCCGAGGTCGGCGAGAGCGTGCTGGACCGGATGCTCGGCGGGGGCGGCGAACTCGTCACCCTGGTCCTGGGCGAGGGGGCCCCCGGCGGGCTCGCCGAGCGGCTGGTCGCCCACGCCCGGCACAGCCGGCCGGAGGTGGACGCGGCGGTCTTCCACGGTGGACAGGAGTCGGCGCCGCTGCTGATCGGTGTGGAGTGAGGGCCCGGTTTGTCGGTTCGGTGGTGTAGACAGGGGCCTGATGGGCGCTCTCGATGAACCACTGACCAAGCTCGTCGGCGACCGGACCGCCAAGGTGCTCGCCGACAGCCTCAAGCTGCGCACGGTCGGGGACCTGCTGCACCACTATCCGCGCCGCTACGTCGAACGCGGCCGGCTCACCAGCCTGGACGAGCTGGAGATCGACGAGCACGTCACCGTGCTGGCCCGGATCGAGAAGGTCACCCTGATCCCCTTCCGCGGCCGCAAGGGCGACCGGCTGGAGGTGGTGGTCACCGACGACCGCAGCCGGCTCTCGCTGGTCTTCTTCAACCAGGGCTGGCGGCAGAAGGAGCTCCGGCCGGGGATGCAGGGCCTGTTCGCGGGCAAGGTCGGGGTGTTCAACCGGACCCGCCAGCTGGCCTCCCCCGACTACCAGCTGCTCGACGCGGACGCGGAGTCCGGCTCCGACGCGGCCCGGCAGTTCGCCGGCCGGCTGATCCCGGTCTACGCGGCCAGTGCCCAGATGCCCAGCTGGAAGATCTCGCTGAGCGTCGGGATGGCCCTGGAGAAGCACCTGTCCGACGTCGGCGAGCCGCTGCCCGCCGGACTCCGCGAGCGGCACGGCCTGATCCCGCTGCCCGAGGCCCTCGAACTCGTCCACCACCCGCGCAACCAGGCCGATCGCGAGCGCGCCCAGGAGCGCCTGCGCTGGGACGAGGCCTTCGTCCTCCAGGTCGCCCTCGCCCGGCGCCGGGCCGCGGACTCCGCCCTGCCCGCCAAGCCGCGCGAGGCCCGCCCCGGCGGCCTGCTGGACGCCTTCGACGCCCGGCTGCCGTTCACCCTCACCGAGGGGCAGCGGAAGGTCTCCGCCGAGATCGCCGCCGACCTCGCGTCCGACCACCCGATGCACCGGCTGCTCCAGGGCGAGGTCGGTTCGGGCAAGACGCTCGTCGCGCTGCGGGCGATGCTGGCGGTGGTCGACGCCGGGGGGCAGGCGGTGCTGCTGGCGCCCACCGAGGTGCTCGCCCAGCAGCACCACCGGTCGGTCGTCGAGATGATGGGCGACCTGGCGGAGGGCGGCATGATCGGGGGCTCCGACCTCGGTACCCGGGTGGTGCTGCTCACCGGTTCGATGGGCGTCCCGGCCCGCCGGCAGGCGCTGCTCGACATGGCCTGCGGGGACGCCGGCCTGGCGATCGGCACCCATGCGCTGATCGAGGACAAGGTGCAGTTCCAGGACCTCGGCCTGGTCGTGGTCGACGAGCAGCACCGCTTCGGCGTCGAGCAGCGGGACGCGCTGCGGGCCAAGGGCGAGCAGCCGCCGCACCTGCTGGTGATGACGGCCACCCCGATCCCGCGCACGGTGGCCATGACCGTCTTCGGGGACCTGGAGACCTCCGTGCTGGACCAGTTGCCGGCCGGGCGCTCGCCGATCTCCACCCATGTCGTGCCGGCCGTCGAGAAGCCCAACTTCCTGACCCGGGCCTGGGAGCGGGTCCGGGAGGAGGTGGACAAGGGCCACCAGGCGTACGTGGTCTGCCCGCGGATCGGGGACGAGGACCCGGAGGAGCAGAAGGGCGCCAAGGGCGGACGGAAGCGCCGGGCGGCGGACCTGGAGGAGCTGCTCGACGAGGCGCCGGACGAGGGCGCGGCGGCCGAGGGCGACCGGCGGCCCCCGCTCTCCGTGGTGGAGACCGCCGGGAGGCTGCTCGCGGGTCCGCTGGCCGGGCTGCGGGTGGAGATCCTGCACGGCCGCCTCGCGCCGGAGGCCAAGGACGACGTGATGCGCCGGTTCGCGGCCGGCGAGGTGGACGTGCTGGTGGCCACCACGGTGATCGAGGTCGGCGTCAACGTCCCCAACTCCACCGCGATGGTGATCATGGACGCGGACCGGTTCGGCGTCTCCCAGCTGCACCAGCTGCGCGGCCGGGTGGGGCGGGGCTCCGCCCCCGGGCTCTGCCTGCTGGTCACCGACATGCCGGCGGCCAGTGCCGCACGCGCCCGGCTGGACGCGGTGGCCGGCACCCTGGACGGCTTCCAGCTCTCCCGGATCGACCTCGAACAGCGCCGCGAGGGCGACGTGCTGGGGCAGGCCCAGTCCGGAGTGAAGTCCTCGCTCAAGGTGCTGTCGGTGCTGGAGGACGAGGAGGTCATCGTCACCGCCCGGGCCGAGGCCACCCGGCTGGTCGCCGAGGACCCGGACCTCGCCGCCCACCCGGATCTGCGCACCGTGCTGGACAGCCTGATCGACGAGGACCGCGCGGCCTACATGGAGAAGGGCTGAGGAGCGCCCGCGGGCCCGCCGGCCGGGCCCGGTTGTCAGACCCCCGGGAGAGAATGGAGGTGTTCAGGACGCACCCCCAAGGTGCGCTCCTGGCACGACACTTGGGGGTTTAGCCATGGCATTCCGTCATCTCAACGAGCTCCCGCTGGGCGACAAGGTCTTCCGGATCGAACTCGCCAGCGACGACGACCGCGAGGTCACCCTCACCCTCACCGGCTGGCGCGAGGGGGCCGCCGCCGCCCCGCTCGCCTCCGGCAAGCTGCGCCTGCCGGTCGAGGACGTCGCCTCGCTGCGGATCGCGCTCAACCGCGCGCTCCGGGCCCTGGCGATCGTCGCCGACGTCTCCGAGCCCATCCCCGACCGCGACGTGCTGCGCGAGCTCTACCCCGGCCACGGCGCCCCCTGGGTGCCGCAGCACGAGGAGGAGCTGGTCCGGCGCTTCCACGAGGGCGAGACCGTCGCCCGGATCGCCGCCCGCTTCGGCCGCACGCCCGACTCCGTCCGCACCAAGCTGCGCGAGCTCGGCCACGACCCGCGCCGCCCCGAGTACTGCCCGCCCGACGGCTGCCTCTCCTGGTCCCGCTACGCCTCGCCGTCGCTGCTCGGCGCGGCGGTCCCGGCCCCGGCGGCGGGCTCCGAGGCGGGCTGAGCGAACCCCGCGCACGACCGGAGGGGCGTCCCCGGGGGCGCCCCTCCGGCGTGAGCGGGGGGCGGTGACCGGGATAGCGTGGTCGGGCAGCGACGAAAGGACCCACCACCACCATGACCCGCGTGATCGCCGGGGCGGCCGGCGGCCGCCGGCTGGCCGTACCGCCCGGCCGGGGCACCCGACCGACCTCCGACAAGGCCCGCGAGGCGATGTTCTCCACCCTGGAGTCGCTCCGGGGCACCCTGCACGGCGTCCGGATGCTGGACCTGTTCGGGGGATCCGGCGCGGTCGGTCTGGAGGCGCTCTCCCGGGGGGCCGAGCACGTGCTGCTGGTCGAGGCGGACGCCCAGGCGGCCCGGGTGATCCGGGAGAACATCCGCACGATCGGTCTGCCGGGGGCGCTCCTGAAGGCCGCCCGGGCGGAGAAGGTGATCGCCGGGCCGGCCCCGGAGACCCCGTACGACCTGGTGTTCCTCGACCCGCCCTACGTCGTCACCGACGACGAGGTGCGCGAGATGCTGATCACACTGTCGGCCGGGGGCTGGCTCACGGAGGACGCGCTCGTCACCGTGGAGCGCAGCACCCGCGGCGGTGCGTTCGGCTGGCCGGAAGGCTTCGAGGGGCTGCGCTCCCGGCGGTACGGCGAGGGCACGCTCTGGTACGGTCACGCCGCCGCGAGGACCCGCCACCACCCCTAGCGGGCCCGGGCCCGCAGGATTCCCGTCACCCCACGAGGGAGCACACACGCCATGCGCCGCGCCGTCTGCCCCGGGTCCTTCGACCCGATCACCAACGGTCACCTCGACATCATCGAGCGGGCCTCGAAGCTGTACGACGTGGTGCACGTCGCGGTGCTGATCAACCGCAACAAGCAGGGCATGTTCAGCATCGAGGAGCGGATCGCGCTCATCGAGGAGACCACCGCCCCCTACGGCAACGTGGTGGTCGAGTCGCACCTGGGCCTGTTGGTGGACTTCTGCCGCGAGCGGGACATCCCGGCGATCATCAAGGGCCTGCGCGCGGTCAGCGACTTCGACTACGAGCTGCAGATGGCGCAGATGAACCACGGTCTGACCGGTGTCGAGACGCTCTTCGTGCCGACCTCGCCGACGTACAGCTTCCTCTCGTCGACGCTGGTGAAGGAGGTCGCCTCCTACGGCGGCGACGTCTCCCACCTGCTGCCGGAGACGGCGCACCGCAGGCTGGTCGAGCGGATCGCCGAGCGCCGCGCCGAGCAGTAGCGGCCGGCGGCGGCCGGCCCCGGCCCGGCCGCGGATGACCGCACGTCCGTTTCTGCCGGTTCGTCATGGTTTGCCGGACGGGTGGCAGGGCGGCCCGCGCCGGACGTTGTGACCTCGCAGGGCAGTGGCCGTACAGTCTGTATTCCTGCCCTGCGGTGTCGTCCACCGCGCCGGGCGCTGCCTCCGCCGGACCTCGGCGGCACACGGAAAGACGAAGCCCCGTGGACGTGCAGAACAAGGTCGACGAGATCGTGGCGGCCGTCGAGAACGCCCGCTCGATGCCCATGTCGGCCTCCTGCGTGGTGAACCGTGCCGAGCTGATCGCGCTGCTCCGGGACGTCAAGGCGGCGCTGCCCGCCGAGCTGGCCCAGGCCCAGTCCGTGATGGCCGACCACGAGTCGGTGGTCGCCGGGGCCCAGGCGGAGGCCGAGCGGATCATCCAGGGCGCGCACGCCGAGCGCGGCTCCCTGATCTCCGACACCGAGGTGGTCCGCCGGGCCCAGGCCGAGGCCGACCGGATCCTCTCCGAGGCCCGCGCCGAGGTCGAGGCCAAGCGCAGCGAGGCCGACGACTACGTGGACAGCAAGCTGGCCAACTTCGAGGTCGTGCTCACCAAGACGCTCGGCGCGGTCGGCCGCGGCCGCACCAAGCTGCGCGGCGACGCGAGCGTCTTCGAGACCGAGTACGAGGGCGAGACCGACGGCGAGGAGTTCCGGCCGCAGCGGATCAGCCCGAGCCCCGAGGTCGACGAGTACGTCGATGTGAAGCTCGCCACCCTGGAGAACGTCCTGGGCGCCACGCTGGAGGCGGTCGGCAAGGGCCGGGACAAGCTGACCGGCAAGCGGCCGATCGACGAGCTCGGCGCCTACCTGGCCGCCGCCGACGAGGCCCAGCAGGCCAAGGAGCGGGCCGAGGCGGTCGCGGCCGGCTTCGCCTCCGACGCGGACGGCAGCGAGCTCGCCTGGTACCGCGAGGAGGTGCCGCAGCAGCAGACCTGGCCGGAGCAGGCCCCCGCCGCGGCGGGCTGGCAGGCGCCCGGAGCGGACCAGTACGCGGCCGCGCAGCAGGGCGGCGCCCAGTACGCCGAGGTCTACGGCGGCGGCTTCGACCCGGCCGCCGGCCAGGGCGCGGACCCGTACGGCGCCCAGTACGGCTATCAGCAGCAGGGGCAGCAGCAGCCCGGCTACGGCTACCCGCCCCAGCAGGCCCAGCAGGTCCAGCAGCAGGGCTACCCCGACCAGCAGCAGTACGGCAACGGCTACTACCCGCAGCAGCCGGCCAACCCGCCCGCGCCCGTGCCGCAGCAGGCCCAGCCCGGACTGGACGAGACCAGCTTCTTCGACACCAGCATGATCGACATGACCAGGCTGCGGGAGCTCGGCGGCCGGTAGGACGGGCGCGACTTTGGGCCTGGCGGGAGACTCGGGTAGTCTGACCACTCCGGCCTCTCCGTGTCGGGCCGTCGGTCTGCCCGCGCTTCGTCCGACGAGCAGCGCCGCGCATCAGCTCCCCCAGGAAGTGCAGGACATCTTGAACCGCCTCGACCACCGCGACCCCCTCGTGTTCGACACGCACGAGCTGGGCCGTCGTCCGGGTGCGCTGCGCAAGGTGTCCCGGACCCTGGAGGCCCCCGAGGGCCTCGGGATCATCGACGTGATCGCCGTCCCGGAGAAGAGCGAGATCGCGCTGGAGCTCCGCCTGGAGTCCGTGGTGGAGGGCGTGCTGGTCACCGGCACGGCCGGGACCGCGGTCGAGGGCGAGTGCGTCCGGTGCCTGGAGCCCGTCGAGTTCGACCTCGACGTGGACTTCCAGGAGCTGTACTACTACCCGGAGTCCGACGAGCGTCACCGCGCCCGGACCGCCGGTGCCGAGGACCTCGACGAGGACTCCGAGGAAGAGACTTACCGCCTGGAGGGCGATTACTTCGACCTCCAGCCGGTGCTGCGTGACGCGGTGGTGCTCGCACTGCCGCTGCAGCCGGTGTGCCAGGAAGACTGCCTGGGCCTGTGCTCCGAGTGCGGAGCGCGCCTGAGCGACGACCCGGCGCACCACCACGATGCCGCCGACCCCCGGTGGGCGGCTCTGCAGGGACTCTCCGCCGCCCCCGGCGACGAGGGTGACGGAACCGAGAACAGCGACACCCGTGAGGGTCTCGCCGAGAACCAGGAGAAGTAGCCGTGGCTGTTCCGAAGCGGAAGATGTCGCGCAGCAACACGCGCCACCGCCGGTCCAACTGGAAGGCCGTCGTCCCGGCCCTCGTGGCGTGCGACCGCTGCCACGAGCCGAAGCTGGGCCACATCGCGTGCCCGAGCTGCGGCACGTACAACCGCCGCCAGGTCCTCTCGGTCTGATCGGCGGGGTGTACGGATCGATGTCGGACGGTAACTCCTCCCGCAAGGCGGCCACCGCACCGAAGACTCCTTCGGGCGGCGGCAAGGCCGGCGGGCCGGCTTCGACCGAATACGACGTCCTGGAAGGGCGCCTCGGGTACACGCTCGAGCGCGCCCTTCTGGTGCGTGCCCTGACCCACCGCTCGTTCGCCTACGAGAACGGTGGCCTGCCCACCAACGAGCGCCTGGAGTTCCTCGGCGACTCGGTGCTGGGCCTGGTGGTGACCGACACCCTCTACCGCGTCCACCCGGACGTCCCGGAGGGCACGCTCGCCAAGCTGCGCGCCGCGGTGGTCAACTCGCGCGCGCTCGCCGACGTCGGCCGCGGCCTGGAGCTGGGCACGTTCATCCGGCTCGGCAAGGGCGAGGAGGGCACCGGCGGCCGCGACAAGTCGTCGATCCTCGCCGACACGGTCGAGGCGGTCATCGGCGCGGTCTACCTGGACCAGGGTCTGGACGCCGCCACCGAGTTCGTCCACCGGCTGTTCGACCCGCTGATCGAGGAATCCTCTCAGCTCGGCGCCGGCCTGGACTGGAAGACCAGCCTCCAGGAGCTCACCGCCTCGGTGGGCATCGGAGTGCCGGAGTACGTGGTCGAGGAGTCCGGTCCGGACCACGAGAAGACCTTCACCGCCGCGGCCCGGGTGGCCGGCGAGGACTTCGGCAGCGGCGTCGGCCGCTCGAAGAAGGAAGCCGAGCAGAAGGCCGCGGAGAGCGCCTGGCGGGCGATCCGGGAGAAGTACGCCGACCGGCTGCCGAAGACCGCCTGACCACGCAGTAGCCTTCACTCCTGCAGAGCCGAACCCGTTCCGCTGGAGGCGTTTTCCCGTGCCCGAACTTCCCGAGGTCGAGGTCGTCCGCCGCGGTCTGGCGAACTGGGTCGCCGGGCGGACCGTCGCCGCCGCCGAGGTGCTGCACCCGCGCGCGGTGCGCCGCCAGCCGGCCGGCCCGGTGGACTTCACGGCCCGCCTCACCGGCACCACCCTCGGCGCGGCCCGGCGCCGCGGCAAGTACCTCTGGGTGCCGCTCTCCGGCACGGGCGAGGGGTTCTCGCTGATCGGCCACCTCGGGATGAGCGGCCAGCTGCTCGTCCAGGACCCTGCGGTGCCGGACGAGAAGCACCTGCGGGTGCGGCTGCGGTTCACCGACGGCGGGCGCGAGCTGCGCTTCGTCGACCAGCGGACCTTCGGCGGACTGGCCGTCGAGGAGGCCGAGGACGGCGACCCGGAGGGCACCCCGGTCTCGATCGCGCACATCGCCCGGGACCCGCTGGACCCCCGGTTCGACGACGCCCTCTTCGGCACCGCGCTGCGGGCCCGGCGCACCACGGTCAAGCGGGCCCTGCTGGACCAGACGCTGATCAGCGGGGTCGGCAACATCTACGCCGACGAGGCGCTGTGGCGCGCCGGGCTGCACTACGACCGGCCGACCGCGACGCTGACCCGCCCGCAGGCGGCACTGCTGCTGGGCCACGCACGGGACGTGATGACGGCGGCGCTGGCCGTCGGCGGGACCAGCTTCGACAGCCTGTACGTCAACGTGAACGGCGAGAGCGGCTACTTCTCGCGCGACCTGGACGCCTACGGCCGGGAGGGCGAGCCCTGCCGGCGCTGCGGCACCGCGATCCGGCGGGCCGCCTGGATGAACCGGTCCAGCTACTTCTGCCCCCGCTGCCAGCGGGTGCCGCGGGTGCGCAGCGGGGGCTGAGCGCCGGAGCCGGCTCCTGGTGCGCGCTAGCTCTTGGCGAGTTCGGGCCGGGACGGTTCGGCCTCGGGGAGGCCGCCGCCGTGGGTGTCCTGGCCGAAGTAGGCCACACCGACCGCCGCCACCACCGAGAGCAGGAAGCCGGCCACACCGAGCCAGCCGAGTCCGGCCTTGGAGGAGTCGCCGAGCCAGAGCACGCCGGCCGCGCCGGGCAGCACCGTCTCGCCGACCACCAGGGCGGCGGTCGCGCCGTTCACCGAGCCGATCTGCAGGGCCACGGTGTGCACGTACATGCCGCCGATGCCGCCGACCAGGATCGCGTAGAGCGCCGGGTCGGAGAGCAGGCTGCCGAGGTCGAACGGCTCGATGCCGTTGAGGATCCGCACGCCGACACCGAGCGCGCCGAAGCCGAGGCCGGAGAGCAGACCGGCGACGATCGCGCCGTTGGCGCCCATCCGCCGCACCAGCAGGCCGCCGCCGACCAGCAGCACGGTGGTGATCACCAGCAGCCACCAGTGGAAGGCCATCGCGGCGTGGTGGCCGCCCTCGGGCCCGGCGGAGACCGCGAGCAGCACCAGCGCCGAGCAGAGCACGCCGATCGAGATCCACTCCAGCTGCTTGAGCCGGATCCCGAGCAGCTTGATCGAGAGCACCGCGGTGATCACCAGGTTGGCGCTGATGATCGTCTGCGAGAGGAACAGCGGCAGCATCCGGGCGGCGAGCGCGCCGAGCCCGAAGCCGATGAAGTCCAGCACCGTGCCGAGGATGAACTCCCAGGTCACGGCGGCCTTGGCGGTGGAGGAGAGGCTCGGCCCGCCGTGCGCCGTGGTGCCGGTGCCGGTGCCGCCCCTGGCGGCCTCCTCGCGGGCGGAGCGCCGGGATCCGACGGCCTGCAGGACCGAACCGGTGCCGTAGCAGGCAGAGGCCGCCACTGCTGTGACGAGGCCGATCAACACGCGGAGCTCCGATCAGGAGGAGTGGGGCAGGAAGGTCAAGAGTTGGTCATGCGGCGGCGGTACGGCCACCACTATGCCTGGTCGCGCGGTACGGTCGGGACGCCCTGCGGAGGCGGCCGGTCCGCCCGGAGGTACGTCCGGGCCGGTGGCCGGGTTCCCGCCCGGGCCGGGACTCGGGGGCGCCCGCGGCAAAGATCATCCCGCAGAAGGGGGCCCACCCCGGCGGACGGTGGGGGTCGAGGACCGGGCCGTACCCGGCCGGTATGCCATGACCCGGGGCCGTCCGGGGTAGCGTCGAGGACATGAGAACCCTTGCTCGACGTTCCCGGGGCGCCGGGCCACTGGCCTTGGTGGCGGCGCTGCTCGGGCTCCTGTTCCTGCTGGCGCCGGCGGCCTCGGCGGCCGGCGGTCTCGACGACGCGGCCGCCGCGCTGAAGCAGGGCCGGGTGTACGTGGACCCGGCCATGGCGGACCGCTTCGGTCAGGCCCGGGCCGACGCGTTGACCGAGAAGATCCGCAAGGCGGACAAGCCGATCTTCGTGGCGGTGGTCCCGGCCGCCGACCCGTACGGCGCCCGGACCGTCTTCGACGACCTGCGCACCAAGACCGGCATCACCGGGACGTACGCGGTCTGGCGCGGCGACCAGTTCCAGGCCCGCTCCGACCGGACGGCGCTGCCCAGCGCCAACGCCGAGCGGATCGCCGGCGCCGCCTTCCGCGCGCACTCCGGCGACATCGACGCCACCCTGAACGACTTCGTCGACACCGCCGCCCCGCAGATCAAGGGGCACGGCGTGAACAGCGACGCGGGCGGCGTCCCGACCGCCGCGGTCGTCGTCCCGCTGGCCCTGCTGGCGCTCGCCGGCACCGGGGTCTTCCTGCTGTTCCGCCGGGCCCGCCGGCGCAAGGAGGAGCAGGGCCGGGCCGAGCTGGAGCAACTGCGCCGGGTCGTCGACGAGGACATCACCGCCTACGGCGAGGAGCTGGACCGGCTGGACTTCGCGCCGTCCGCGCCCGACGCCGACGACGTGCAGCGCGGCGACTACACGCACGCCCTGGACTCGTACGAGAAGGCCAAGCGGCTGATGGACGGCGCCAAGGGGCCGGAGGACGTGAAGCCGGTCACCGAGACGCTGGAGGACGGCCGGTTCGCGCTGGCCACCCTGGCGGCCCGGCGGGAGCGGCGGGCGCTGCCCGAGCGGCGCCCGCCGTGCTTCTTCGACCCGCGGCACGGCCCGTCGGTGCTGGACGCCGACTGGGCCCCGGCGGGCGGGGCCGCGCGCACCGTCCCGGTCTGCCGGGCCGACGCCGACCGGCTGGCGGCCGGCCAGGACCCGGACATCCGGACCGTCCCCACCGAGCACGGCCCGCAGCCGTACTGGAACGCGGGCCCGGCGTACGGACCGTGGGCGGGCGGCTACTTCGGCGGTTTCGGCGGCGGCGGTCTGCTGCCGGGGCTGCTGGTCGGCACCATGCTCGGCTCGATGATGGCCACCCCGGCCTACGCGGCGGGCCCGGTCGACGCCGGCGCCGGCTACGAGGGCGGTGACGTCTCCGGGGCGGACTACAACTCCTCCGACTTCGACGGCGGCTTCGGCGGCGGGGACTTCGGCGGTGGCGGGGACTTCGGTGGCGGAGGGGACTTCGGCGGCGGGTTCTGACCCGCCGGGGTCCCCGCCCGGATCCCCGGCCGGTGGAGCACCGGCACGCGGCCCCCGCCGGACGACCGGCGGGGGC
>NZ_JBHJRC010000092.1:0-27881 GCF_042261735.1 Kitasatospora sp. NPDC056327
GGCCGCAAGCCGCCCGGCGGGGGCGCGGTGCTGTCGGGCCGGCTTGTCCCCGGGCCCCGGGGACGGTGGGACGGGGCGGGGTGGTCAGGGGCGGGGGGACGGGGGGCCGGCTTCGATGCGGGTGCGGACGAGTTCGAGGGGGCCCCGGAACCAGCCCAGCTTCTCCACCCACCAGGTGAGGCCGGCGGCGCGGTACGGGGCGACGACCCCGGCGTCGGCGTCGGGCCGGAGCCCGGACGTCCGGCCCTCCATGACGACGTCCAACGGGCCGGTCCGGCCGGTCGGTTGGGCGCGGGCGTAGGAGACCACCTCCGCCAGGTCGGCGGGCGGCATCATTTCGGTGTGGCCCACCCCCGCCCGGGTGGGGAAGACGCCGTCCCAGTGCGCGGCCCGGCGCATGGGGCGCCGCGCGGGCCAGGTGCCGGCGATCCACACCGGGATGCGGGGACGCTGCGGGCTCACCGGCTGGAAGGTGAGGTCGGTGACCGTGAACCAGCGGCCGTGGAAGGTGAACGGCCGGCCCGACCACAGTCCGTCGAGGACGTGGAGGGCTTCGTCGAGCTTCTCCGCGCGCACCCGCGGGTCCGGGTCCTGGCCCAGTGCCCGGAACTCGGCGGCGGACGAGCCCAGCCCGGCGCCGAAGACCAGCCGTCCGCCGCTGAGGAGGTCCAACGCGACGGTCGCGCGGGCGACTTCGGCCGGACGCTTGAGGGCGAGCACGCTCACCATGACGCCGAGCCGCAGGCGGTCGGTGTCGGCGGCGATCGCGGCGAGGGCGGTCCAGGAGTCGGTGAGCCGCTCGCCCGGGTGCTCCGCGACCTGGCCGTCCCAGAGGAAGAAGCCGTCCCAGCCGGACCGTTCCGCCAGCCCGCCCAGTTCGCGGAGCAGGCGGGGATCCGCGTACTCGCGCCGGTTGGGCAGGCCGACGGCGTATCGCAGCGGCTGCTGCGGCGTGGCGTCCATCGGTTGCCGCCTTCCTGGTCGCCGCCCGGCCGGACGCGGGGGCCGCCGGCGCGACCGGTTCCAGCCTCGATGATGTGGGGCGCGCGAGGGCCGGGGCAACCGGAACGGCACCGCCGGCGGCCCGCGGCAGGTCACCGGGGTCCGTGGCGGTCACCGGGGCCCGCGGCGGTCACCGGGGTCCGTGGCGGGCCGGCGCTCCTCCGCAGGCCGACGGCCGGGCACGGTGCTACGGTCCACTGGGAGCCCGGATCGCCTGCGGCGGTTCCGATGCCCTCCCCGTGTGGCGGTGTCCCCTTCGCCGGGACGGAACGCCACCCTCCCCCCTCCCCGACATCCCCATCGCCTCCGGACGGAACAGCGCCGGAGGATTCGAAGGGAGCAGCGATGTCCGAGCACAGCGCGGCCCCGGGGCCCGCTCCACGGTACGGGCCCCGTCCGGCGCCGGAGACCGGCGACGAGGTCCTGGTGATCGGCGGCGGGTTCACCGGCCTGGCAGCCGCCCACGAGCTGGCCCTGGCCGGAGTGGCCTGCCGGGTGCTGGAGCGCGATCCGTACGTCGGCGGCCTGGCCGGGTCGTTCGAGGTCGGGGGCGCCCGGCTCGAACGCTTCTACCACCACTGGTTCTCCTCCGATCTGGAGGTCCGGGGGCTGTGCGCGGAACTCGGCTGCTCCGAGCTGCTCGAACCGCACCGGACCCGGACCGGCGTCTACTACGCCAACTCGGTGTACCGGCTGTCGAGCCCCTGGGACGTGCTGCGCTTCGCCCCCCTCCCGCTGCCCGACCGGGTGCGGCTGGGCTGGTCCGCGGTCCGCGCCCACCGGGTGAGGCACTGGCGGGACCTGGAGGACCTCACGGCCCGCGAGTGGCTGCTGGAGCTGAGCGGGCCCCGGGTCTACGAGACGGTCTGGCGTCCGCTGCTGGAGGGCAAGTTCGGCGAGTACGCCGAAGAGGTAGGCGCCACCTGGATGTGGACCAAGCTCCACCTGCGCGGCGGCAGCCGGTCGCACAGCGGCCGCGAGGTCCTCTACTACCTGCGGGGTGGGTGCGCCGCCCTGCTGGACGCGTGGGTCTCGCACCTCTCCGGGCTCGGGGTCCGGATCTGCACGGACACCCCGGTGCGGCAGGTGCTGACCGACGCCCACGGGGTGTGCGGGGTCCGCACCGCGAGTGGTGTGCTGCCCGCACGGCGGGTCCTGGCGACCACGGCACCGGACCTGCTCGCCGGCTTCCTGGCCCCCGCGGCCGGCGGACCGCCGCCGCACCCGGACCTGCCCGCCGTCCGGCGGCGCCTGTCCGGCATCCCCTACCTCGCCAACCTGTGCCTGGTGCTGGAGAACGACCGGTCCCTGTCGGACACCTACTGGCTCAACGTCACCGATCCGTCGTTCCCCTACGTCGGCGTCATCGAGCACACCAACCTGGAGGACTCCGGCGCGTACGCCGGGCGGCACCTGGTCTACCTGTCCGCCTACCTCCCGACCAGCGCCGAGCTCTACCGGATGGACGACGAAGCGGTGTTCGAAGCCAGCCTGCCCCATCTGAGCCGGATGTTCCCGCGGTTCCACCGCGACTGGGTCCGGCGCCACCACGTCTGGCGGGCCGACCACGCCCAGCCGGTCGTCACCCCTCGCTACTCCGACCGCATCCCGGCGATGGAGACCGACGTGCCGGGGCTCTACCTGGCCAGCATGGCGCAGGTCTACCCGCAGGACCGGGGCACCAACTACGCCGTGCGGCAGGGCCGGCACGCCGGCCGCCTGATCGCCGACCGGATGCGCACCGCCCGCCGCGGCACCCGGGAAAGCCATCGCGACACCAACCGCGACAGCCACCGGGACGCCCACCGCACCGTCCGTCGTACCGCCCCCGGTCCGTGGTCCCCCGGCGCCGGGCACGGCGCGGCCCCGCGCTCCGGCCCCGAGGAGGGCACGCCATGAACTCCCTGATCAGCACCGAGGACTGCGAGCGGATGCCCATCGCCCGGGTGCACGAGCTCTACCGCCGTCATGTCAGCCGGGGCCAGGTGACCCTGCTCTCCGCCTTCGGCTTCGGCCGCGACGCCGTGGACAGCGCCTCGGGCTGCTGGATCACCCTGCGCGACGGACGGCGGGTCCTGGACTTCACCGGCGGGATCGGCGTCCTGAACCACGGCCACAACCACCCCCGCATCCTGGCCGCCCGCCGGCGCTTCCAGGAACAGCGGCGGATGGAGGTGCACAAGAACTACTTCTCGCCGTACGTCGCCGCGCTCGGGCACAACCTGGCTCAACTGCTGCCCGGGGACCTCGACGTCAGCTACTTCCCCAACTCGGGCGCGGAGGCCGTCGAGGGCGCCCTCAAGATGGCCTACAAGTACCACCGCGGCCACCGCGGCACCGTGCTGCACACCGACATCGCCTTCCACGGCAAGCTGCTCGGCGCCGGAAGCCTGACCGGCTCGCCGGAGGTGCACTTCTCGTTCCCGCGGATCCCCGGCACGGACAGCTTCGCCTTCGACGACCTGCGCTCCCTGGAACTGGCCCTGGAACGGCACACCGCGCCCGAGGGCGGGAGCGACGTCTACGCGCTGGTCCTGGAACCGTTCAGCGCCTCCAGTCTCCGGGAGTGCTCGGAGGAGTTCCTGCGCGAGGCGCGCCGGCTGTGCACCGAGCACGACATCGTGCTGATCTTCGATGAGGTCTACACCTCCTGGGGCCGGACCGGTTCGCTCTTCCACTTCATGCGCCACCGGGGCCTGCTCCCGGACGTGGTGACCACCTCCAAGTCCTTCGGCGGCGGCAAGTCGTCCATCTCCGGCTACGTGGCCAGGGAGCCCGTCTTCCGCCGGGCCTACGACTCGCTCCCCGACGCCACCCTGCACAGCACCACCTACTACGCGTTCGGGGAGGAGACGGTCACCGCGCTGGAGGCCGTGGCGATCGCGGTCGAGGACGACTACCCCGCCAGGTCGCGGCGGCTCGGCGAGCGGCTGCACCGGGGCCTGACCGCCCTCGCCGCCGCCCACCCCCACCTGATCGCGGAGGTGCGCGGCGCCGGTGCCCTCCAGGGCGTCGTGCTGCGCCACGGTCCGGCCGCCCTCGACCAGGCGCTGCGGCTGCTGCCGTCCTCGTTCGCGCGCGACCCGCAGGCCGGGGCCAAGCTGGTCACCGCCGCGGTCGTCGCCGCCCTCTACCGCGACCACGGCGTGCTCACCTACTACGGCTCCAACCACGACCTCCCGCTGATCGCCGCGCCGCCCATGGTGGCCGAGGACTCCGACGTCGACCTCTTCCTGGCGGCCCTGGACGCGGTCCTGGCCAGGGGGCTGCCCCGCCTCCTCGCGGGCCTAGTCCGGGAGAAGGTCACCGCATGACCTCCCCGGTCGCCGGGGCCCGCACCGCACCGCCCGCCGCGGGGTTCCGTACCGCGCGGGAGCGGCGTCGGCTGCGGGGCTGGGAACGACGCGTGCGCTCCGCCGGGCTGCCGCCGCTCTGGGAGGGCCGCTGCACGGCGCTGTCGGAACCGTCCCGCCGGGCCGCCGCGGTCCGGCACACCGCCGCCACCCTGGCCGCGCTGCCGAAGCCGTACCGTCTGGTGTTCGCCCTGCTGATGCGGGTGTTCCCGGTCGCCGTCCTCCTCGCGGACCCGCCGGGCGCGGTCCGGGCCACCGCGGTCCGGGTCAGCGCGCGACGGAGCGGCGCGCGACGGAGCGGCGCGGACCGGGGCGGCGCGGACCGGGGCCGTCCGCGGCTGGTCGCCGACCGGCTCTCCGCGGTGCCCGGCTGCGCCGAACTGCTCAGGGTGAGCCTCGCGCTGGCCCTGCACGGCGCCCTGGACGGCACCCCGGGCCCCACTCCGTCCGGCGTGCCGGACGGCACCCCGGGCGGCCCCGCCGCCGCGCCCCGGCGGGGGCTCCGATGACCGGCACCGTCCGCACCGTCCGCTGCGACGCCCTGGTGATCGGCTCGGGCGCCGGAGGAAGCGCCGCGGCCCTGGAACTCGCCGGCGCGGGCCGGGAGGTGCGGGTCCTGGAGGAGGGCCCGCTCGTCCCGCAGGAACGGATCACCCGGGCGTCCCCCGCGGAGAACCTGCGTCTGCTCTACCGCCAGGGCGGCCTGGTGCCCATCCACGGCGCCCCCACCATCCCCTTCGGGGAGGGGCGTTGCGTCGGCGGAACCACCGTGGTCAACGGAGGGCTGCTCTGGCGTCCCTCCGAACGGCTGCTGGAACGCTGGGCGTCCGCCGGCGTCGACGGCTTCCGGGCCCACCACCTCGCCCCCCACCTGGCCCAGGTGGAGCGGCGCCTCGGAGTCGTCGACCAGCCGCACGGAGCGGGGAACCACGACTCGGTCCTGCTCGCCCGGGCGGCCGACCGGCTCGGCTGGCACTGGGCGCCGGCCCGCCGGGCGGTGCGCGGCTGCCGCCACGCCAACCGGTGCGTCACCGGCTGCCCCACCGGGGCCAAGCAGAGCATGCTGGTGAGCTACCTGCCGGCCGCCGAGCGGCTCGCGGCGGTGATCGAGCCCGACACCCGGGTGGTCCGGCTCGAACACGACGGCACCCGGGTCACCGCCGTGCTCGCCCTGCGCGACGGCCGGCGGCTGCGCTACCTCCCGCGGACGGTGTTCCTGGCGGCGGGACCGATGGGCAGCGCGCTGCTGCTGCGGCGCAGCGGCATCGGCGGGCGCGGACCGGGCCGGGCCATCGCGTTCCACGTCAACTTCCGTACGGTGGCGCGGTTCGACGAACCCGTCCGGGCCGGCGAGGGCACCATCTTCACCGCGCAGCTTCAGGAGTTCGCCGACCTGGGCGTGCGGGTGATGCCCGCGAACCTCACCCCGGGGTCGCTCGCCGCGGCGCTGGCCGCCCACCCCGCCGGAACCGTCGACCGGATGCTGGACAGTCTGGACCGGGTCGCGGTCTACACGACCCAGGTGAGCGTCCGGGGCACCGCGCGGCTGCTGGCGGTACCCGGGCTCGGCGCGGTCCTGCGGCACCGCCTGACCGGGGGCGACCGGGACCTCCTCCGCTCCGCGTTCCGGCTCACCGCCGAACTCCTGCTGGAGGCGGGCGCGGTGGAACTGCTGCCGCCCGCGCCCACCGGCCTGACCAGCGCCGCGCAGGCGGCCGGCTTCGCGCTGCACGGCCGGCCCGAGAACTGGGACCTGATCTCCGTCCACGCCATGGCGTCCTGCCGGATGGGCCCGCCCGCCCTGGGCGGAGTGTGCGACGCGCAGGGCCGCCCGCACGGCTTCACGAACCTGCGGCTGTGCGACGCGAGCGTGCTGCCGGGTGCGACCGGGATCAGCCCGCAGGAGACCGTGATGGGCTTCTCCCACCTGATGACGGCCCGGTACCTGGACCAGCGCGGCGGACCGCGGTCCGAGCGGTAGGGGGCTCCTGCGGCCTGCGCGAACGCCGTTCGGCGCGGCACCGTTCGGCCGGGCCGGCACGCCGTCGTCCCCTCAGGCCGCCGGACGGCCCGGCGGCGGGTCCCCGGCCCGGCGGCTGCGGATGCCCGGCCCGGCGCGGCGGGCGGATCGCGGCCCGTTCCGCCGCGGGGGGCGGCTCCCGTCCCCGGCGCCGGAGGAGGGGCGGGGACGTCCGGCCGGGCGCGCAAGGGCCGGATTCAGCCCTTCGGTTCACGTTCCGTCCGCCGTCCGGCCCGCGGTCCGCACACCGCCGCGGGCATCGGCGCCCGTCGGCGGTGCCCCCATGTTGGCGGGATAGCCCCTTGAACCGCGCACGCCACAGTTGGCATCGTGATCTCCGCCGCAGGGACCACGACCCGAACCTCCGCTTCGGGCCGACACCTCGCTCGGTGCATCCGGCTTCCCCCTGCAGAGCAACCCTCAAACGTGCAACTCCCCATGGTCAGCGTCCTGGTGAACAGATCCGGTTGATTCCCGATTCGACAGCGACACCTCCCGTGTCCGTCTTGGAGCGCCGATGAGCCATCCACCGCGAGTCGAAGAGAAGGTCCTCGTCACGGCCTCCGCGGAGGCCGTCTACCGCGCGGTGAGCGACGTCCGGCGGATGGGTGAGTGGAGCCCCGAGTGCGTGGGCGTCTGGTCCCGGAGCCCGCGGTTCGTGACGGGGACGCGGTTCATCGGCTGGAACCGCCGGCGGCTCTGGTTCTGGTTCACCTCGTGCACCGTCGTACGCGCCGAGGAGGCACGCGAATTCGCCTTCACGGTCAGCACGTTCGGCATGCCGGTCGCACTGTGGGGCTACCGCTTCGAGGACCGGGACGACGGCTGCCTGGTGACCGAGTACTGGGAGGACCTGCGGTCCGGCCGCAGCGCCCCGGTCGCCCGGTTCCTCGGCCTGGTCTTCACGGGAACCCCGCCGGAACGCCGCCCCGCGGCCAACCGGGAGGGCATGCGCACCACGCTGACCAGGCTCCGGATCTCCGTGGAGCGAACCTGAACCCCCGTTCCCGCGCGGCGAACCACGAGCCGCCTTCCCTCAGGAGGATCCCGGAATGAACACGTCCGCGCCGGCCGCCGACGCTTCCGCCGACGAGGCGGTCGCCCTCCACCGCGCGCATCTGAGCAGGGGCCGCAGTCAGCTCGCCGCGATGTTCGGCAGCCTCGTCGAGCAGTCCGCGTCGGGCAGCCTCGTCACCACCACCGACGGCCGGGAGTTCCTCAACTGCGGTGGCTACGGCGTGTTCTTCACCGGAGCCGGGCACCCGCGCATCGTCGCGGCGGTCCAGGAGCAGGCGGCGCGGCAGGCCCTCTCCACCCGGCTCTTCCTCGACCCGGCCGTCGGACTCGCCGCCCGGGCACTGACCTCGGTCGCACCCGCCGGGCTCGACCGGGTCCACTTCGCCGGCTCCGGCACCGAGGCCACCGAGACGGCGATCAAGCTGGCCAGGGCCCACGGCAAGCGCCGGCTGATCTCGATGGAGAACGGCTACCACGGCAAGACCGTCGGCGCCCTCTCCCTGACCGCGAAGTCCTTCTACCAGGATCCCTTCCGGCCGCTGCTGCCCCTCGTGGAACACGTCCCCTTCGGTGACACCGCGGCGCTCGCCGCCGTCCTCGGAACGGGCGACGGCGAGGCCTGCGTCGTGCTCGAACCGGTGCAGAGCGAGGCCGGCGTGATCGTGCCGCCGCCCGGCTACCTCAAGGAGGTGGCGGCGCTGTGCCGGGAGCACGGCGCCTTCCTGGTGGTCGACGAGGTGATGACCGGGCTCGGACGGCTGGGCGCCTGGTGGGGCTGCGACCTCGCGGAGGTACGGCCGGACGTCCTGCTGATCGGCAAGGCGCTCTCCGGGGGCGTGGTCCCGGTGTCGGCCGCACTGGCCACCCCGGAGGCGTTCGCGCCCTTCGACGCCGATCCCTTCCTGCACACGTCCACCTACTCGGGGGCGCCGATCGCGATGGCCGCCGCACGCGCCACCGTCGAGGTGATCCGCGACGAGGGACTGGTCGGGCGGGCCGCCGCGACGGGCGCCCGGCTGCTGGAGGCGCTGCGCGCCCTCGCCGCCGACCGGGCCCCGCACCTGGTCCGCGAGGTGCGCGGCGCCGGCCTGCTCATCGGGATCGAGCTCGTCGACGCCAGCCAGGCCGGGGAACTGCTGCTGGAACTGGTCGACCGTCACGTGGTGGTCAACCACTCGCTCAACGCGCACCCGGTGGTGCGCCTCACCCCGCCCGCCGTGATCACCCCCGACGAGGAGGCCCGGCTGCTGGAGGCAGTGGACGGTGCGCTGTCGGCCATGGCGAAGAGGTTCTGAGACCCGTCCAGTCCACCCGACAGCCCCGGAGGACCACGACCATGGCACCACCCGGCAGGACCGTCCTGCTCACCGGCGGATCCGGCGTTCTCGGCACCGCGCTCGTACCGCAGCTGAGACATCACCGCGTCATCGCCCTGGCCCACCGAAAACCCCCGGCCGGCTGCGACGAGGTGCTGTACGGCGACATCTCGCGGCCCCTGCTGGGGCTGGACGGGGCCGTCTACCGCGAGCTCTGCGAAGAGGTGGACGCCGTGATCCACGCCGCGGGCTCGGTGAAGTTCAGCAGCACCGCGGAGGAGCTGGAGGCCCTCAACGTGCAGGGCGCGCGCGGGATCTCGCGGTTCGCCCTCGACGCGGGAGCGCCCCTGGTCCACGTCAGCACGGCGTACGTCGCGCGCGCGGAGGAGATCCGGGCGGCGGGCGGGGACCGGAGCGGCCGGGCCGGCAGCAGTCCGTCGCTGTACGTGACGTCCAAGGTGGCCGGCGAGCGGATCGTCCGGGAGAGCGGCGCGCAGGCGGTGATCGTACGGCCGTCGATCATCATCGGGGACTCCGTCACCGGGGAGATCTCCGAGGCGCAGGGGCTGCACACCTTCGCCCACAACGTGCTGCGCAACCGGCTGCCGTTCGTGCCCGGGGACCCCGCGGGCTACGTCGACTTCGTCCCGCGGGACCTGGTGGCCCGCGCGATCGTCACGCTGCTGGACCGGGACGTGCGGGACGGCGAGTACTGGATCAGCAGCGGGCCCCACGCGCTCACCTCCAACCGGCTGACCGAGGTGATCATCGAGGAGGCCGCCGCCCAGGGCATCACGGTCAACCCCCTGCGGGTGCTCGCCCCGGACATCGTGGAACGCCTGGTGCGCCCGGCGTTCTTCGACGTGGTGCCGGGCTGGGCGCAGACCCGGCTCGACCGGCTGCTGGACGTGTCCGCCGTGCTCTTCCACGAGCACCCGATCCCCAGCTCGCTGACCGAGATCCCCGGCTGCGAGCCGGCGGCGGACGTCGGCGCCAGCGAGCGGGCGTGGCGGGCCTCGCTCCGCCACATGATCCGGGACCGGTACGACGTCTACGCCACGGCCTGACCGCCCGAGCACTGGAAGGAACCATGAGCGCGGAGCAAGCCTTCGGGCACCGGCAGAACTACCGGACCACGCGGGCGGAGTACCTCGGCGTCTTCGCCGTGGCCGCCGTCGCCTTTCTGTGGCACGTGGACGAGGTGCGCTGGGGACCGGCGATCCTGCTGTTCGCCTACATCGACCTCATCGGCTACATCCCGGGCCTGATCGCCTACACGCTGTCCAGGGACGGGCGGATCCACCCGGTGTTCCACGTCCTGTACAACGTCATGCACACCTGGCTCTCCGCCGGCGCGGTGGTCCTGCTGTGGGCCTGGCTGGTCGGTCCGGAGTGGGCGCTGCTGGTCGTCCCGCTGCACCTGTTCGGCGACCGCGGCCTGCTGGGGAACTACGCCAAGCCCGTCGACGAGCCCTTCGAGCACTTCGTGACGGGCCGTCAGAAGGCTTTCCGCGCCGCACGGGGGGCGGAGGTGCACGCCGCATGACGGCCACCCGGCCGGACGCGCTGGAGAGCATCTGCGCGTACGCCGATCACCCCAGCGGGTTCCTCGCCTACAACGACGGTGTCGAGCACTTCACGTCCGCGTCCGTGCCGGGTGTCATCGCCCACCGGCGGCGCGGGGGCACCGTGTTCACCTTCGGCGGGCCGTTCGCGCCCGCCGAGCACCGCGCCGCCCTGCTGGCCGAGTTCCAGCAGCGGGTCGTCGGCCGCCGCCGGCTGGTGGCCGCACAGGTCCGGGCCGCGGACCTGGACGTGTTCACCGGACGGGGCTGGACGGTCAACCAGCTGGGCAGCTCCTACAGCATCGACCTGGCCCGCTTCTCGCTGAAGGGCAAGGCGCTGGCCAAGATCCGGCAGAACACGGCCCGGGCCGGACGGGAGGGCGTCACGGTCCGCGAGGTGCCGGCCGCCGACCCGCCGCCGGAGCTGGACGAGATCGACCGCAGCTGGCTGCGGGACAAGGGCCGGCACGTCAAGCGGATGACCTTCCTGGTGGGCGAGCGCACCGGCCGCGGGGTCCCGCACCGGCGGCTGTTCGTCGCCGAGCGGGACGGCGCCGTGATCGGCTACGTCTCCTACTCGCCGTCGTACGGCAGCCGCCCCGGCTGGCTGTACGACCTGACCAGGCGCACCCCGCAGGCGTCGGTCGGCACGATCGAGCTGCTCAACGTCGCGGCCCTGCGGACGTTCACCGAGGAGGGCGCCGGGTGGCTCCACCTGGGGCTGACCCCGTTCGCGGGGCTCGGCGCCGAGGCCGCCAACGCCAGCCCGCTGCTCGGCCGCGCGGTGCGGCTGATCGCCGAGCGGGGCACCTTCGTCTATCCGGCCCGGTCCCAGCAGGCGTTCAAGCTCAAGTGGGCGCCGCAGGTGATCGAACCCGAGTACGTGGCCTTCAGGGGCGGCCCCCGGCCGTCCTCCCTCTGGCAGCTGTTCCGCATCACCAACGCCATCTGACCGACCACCGTGAGGACCACAGGATGACGACGAACACCGCCCCCGAGACGGACTGGGACCTGGCCCCCGGCGTGCTGGAGGGGGCCCGGGAGCTCAGGCTCGGCCCCGAGCAGTGCGATCTGGACTACTGGATCGCCAACGTCGCCCAGGGCACCCTCCGGGGGCTGGTCAACGGCCACCGGCCGGACGCCGTGACGCCCGGTCACATGCGTGAGCCCGGACCGCTGCGCGACGCGCTGCTCACCGAGTTCTCCTTCCGGTCCGTCGCCGAGGACAAGGCCGCCCGGGCCATCACCTCCCTCGTCCAGACCGCTCCGGACGTCAAGTCCATGGAGTTCTTCGCCACCCAGCTCATCGACGAGGCCCGGCACGCCCAGGCGTTCCGCGCGCACATGCTGGAGGTCGGTGTTCCCGCGGCGGAACTCGACGACGTCGTCGAGGAGTACACGGGCGAGCACCGGCGCGGCGTGCTCGACCCGCTGGAGGAGTTCGGCCTGGAGGTGATGAACGGGCCGCACCCCTTCGTCTCCGGGGTCGCGGTCCTGACCATCCTGGTCGAGGGGATCCTGGCGCCCACCGGCGAGCTCAGCGAGCACAAGTGGAGGATCGTCGACCCCGCGGCGGCGAGCGTGGAGCGGGGGGCGGGCATCGACGAGATCCGGCACCTGACCGTCGGCAGCGAGATCGTCAAGCGGCACCTGGAGCGGGACCCCTCGCTCGGGGAGCACCTGGCGGACGTCGTCCGGCGCGGCAACGAGCTGTGGGCCACCCTGCCGGTCCTCGCCGTGCTGAAGCACCGGGAGGAACTGTTCCAGGAGGGCATCCGGGGCATCGCCGACGTCATCGGCGACCACGAGATCTGGCCGGGCCGCCGGCTGCTGGACAGCACCCCGGACGAGCGGATGGCCACCGCCCTGGAGTGGGCCGCGCAGACCCAGGCCGCCCGGCTGGCCTACATGGGGATGGCCGGGTGACCGGCCGGCCGGAACCTCCGGCGGCGGACGCCCCGGCCGAGCGGCTGACGGTGCCGCTGCCGGGCGGCGCCGAACTGGCCGTGTTCCACCGGCCCGCCCCGGCCGGGGCCCCGCTGGTCGTCCTCTGGCCCGCGCTCGGCGTGCGGGCCCGGTTCTACCGGCGCTTCGCCGGGGCGCTGGCCGCGCACGGGCCGGGCGTGGCGGTCGTCGACCTGCGCGGCCAGGGCGACAGCCGCCCCGTACCGGACTCCTCGGCCCGGTACGGCTACCACGAGCTCGCCACCGTCGACTACCCCGCCGTGTTCACCGCCCTCCGGAGCCGATCGCCGGGCAGCCCGGTGTTCCTGCTGGGGCACAGCCTCGGCGGGCAGATCGGCCTGATGTACGCGGCCGGGAATCCGGCCGGCCTGGACGGGATCCTGCTGGTCGCGGCGGGCACACCGCACTACCGGAGCTTTCCGGGCGCGACCGCGCTGATCCCGCTCCTGGGCACCGGCACCATGGCGGCCGTCGCCCGGCTGCGCGGCTACTGGCCCGGAGACGTCCTCGGCTTCGCCGGGCGCCAGTCCAGGGTCCTGGTCGGCGACTGGGCCCGGGCGGCCCGGTCGGGCCGGTTCCGCCCGGCCGGCGCCGACGTCGACTGGGAACGGCGGATCGCGGCCCTCCGGCTGCCCGTGCTGGCGGTGTCGGTCGGCAACGACCGGCTGGCCCCGCGGAGCGCGGTGGACGCCCTCTGCGCCCTGATGCCGGA
Organism: Kitasatospora sp. NPDC056327; assembly: GCF_042261735.1. Classification (NCBI taxonomy): domain Bacteria; kingdom Bacillati; phylum Actinomycetota; class Actinomycetes; order Kitasatosporales; family Streptomycetaceae; genus Kitasatospora; species Kitasatospora sp. NPDC056327. Next base: position 12,951 of record NZ_JBHJRC010000092.1, read on the forward strand.
CGCCGGCCTCGCCCGCTGGCACCACGCCGAACCGCTCGGCCACACCGCCTGGGCCAACCGGCCCGAGCCGATCGCCAGGGAGATCGGCCGTTGGATCCACAGCACACTCGCGGGCGAACCCTGGCACGCGCCCGCCGGAGGTGGCCATGCGGTTCCTTGAGCCGGAGCGCGAGACCCTGGAGACGTTCCTGCCCGGGCTGGACGGCCGGCTGGCCGCGCTCCCGCAGGCGGAGCGGGAGCGCCCGCAGGGGCCCGCCCTGGCCCTGTTCAGGGAGGCGGGCGGCCCCGGGCTCGTGGTGCCCGGGGAGCACCGCGGCCTGGGAGCGACCGCCGTGCAGGCCGTGCGGCTGCAGCGGGCCCTGGCCTCCCGCAGCCCGTCCCTGGCGGTGGCCACCACCATGCACCACTTCTCGGTCGCGGGCCTGATCCAGGCCTACGAGGCCACCGGGGGTCTGGAGTGGATGCTGCTGGAGGCCGTCGCCGACCAGAACCTGCTGATGGCCTCCGGGTTCGCCGAGGGCAGGTCGGGGCAGTCGATCCTGGCCTCCTCCATCACGGCCCGCCAGGACGGCGACGACATCGTCCTCAACGGCTCCAAGAAGCCCTGCAGCCTGTCCGCGTCGATGGACCTGCTGACCGCCTCCGTGACGCTCGAAACCGACAGCGGCCCGCGGCTGGCCGTGGCGCTGGTGTCCGCCGACAGCCCCGGCGTCTCCGTCCACCCGTTCTGGGGCACCGCCGCGCTGGCCGGCGCCGAGAGCGACGAGGTGCGGCTCAAGGACGTCCGGGTGCCGGCCGACATGGTGGTCCGCACCGAGCTCGGCGAGGACGGCAGCCTGGACCGGATCCAGACCGTCGGCTTCGTCTGGTTCGAGCTGATGATGGCGGCCTCGTACCTGGGCATGGCCGACGCCCTGGCCGAACGGGTGCTCGCCCGGGAGCGGACCGACCCCGCCGAGCGGGCCCGGATCCTGGTGGAGCTGCAGGCCGCGATGGGTGCCGTCGTCGGCGCCGCGGCGCCGCTCGACGGCGACGGCCCCGTCGGGCAGGCCGAACTGCTCCAGGCACTGGTGGTCCGGTTCTCGGCGCAGGACGCCATCGACCGGGTGGTGCCGCGCTGCCTGGAGGCGCTCGGCGGCATGTCCTACGTCTCCGGGGACGAGACCTCCTACCTGGCCGCCTGCACGGCCGCCCTGAAGTTCCACCCGCCGTCGCGCGCCTGGTCCGGACCGGCGATCTGCGCGGCCTACGCCGGCGGACCGCTGGTCCTCGGCTGAACCGACCCGCCGCCGGGCACTCCCCCGGCGTCCGGGCCTCTCGACTCACTGCCCTCTCGACTCACTGCCCTCTCGACTCCCCGGAAGGAACCCGCAATGCCCTGCTTGATACGTGTCGAGGCGCTGCTCCCCGCTCGGGACGCGGACGAGGTGTTCGACCGCATCCGCGACTTCGAGCGCTACGCCGACCACACCGACGCCGTGCGCGAGGTCACGGTGACCGCCGACCGGGAGGGCACCGTCGACTCCGCCTGGGCGGTGAACTTCCGCAGCGGCGTCCTGCGCTGGACCGAACGGGACGTGATCGACCCCGCCGCCCGGAGGATCACCTTCGAGCAGCTCACCGGGGACTTCGCCCGGTTCGTCGGGGCCTGGGACGTCCGGCCGGCCGGCGAGGACTCCGTGGTGCTCTTCTCCTGCGAGTTCGACATGGGCATCCCCAGCCTGGAACCGATCATCAACCCGGTCGCCATGCGCGCCCTGATCGACAGCATCGGGCTCATCCTGCGCGGTCTGCTGGGAGAGGGGATCGAGATCACCAGCAGCCACCGGGACACCGCCGTCGTCGGCTCATGACGGCCGGGGCGCCGCAGGGGCGTGGCCCGCGCCCGCTGCGCCTGGCGCTCATCTGCGCCGGCGTCGTCATGGTGTACCTGGACAGCACCGTCGTGGGGGTGGCCCTCCCCGACATGCAGGAGAAGATGGGCATCGGGGTCTCCGCCCTCCAGTGGGTGTTCGACATCTACACCCTCGCCTTCGCCTGCTTCCTGCTCACCGCCGGCACGCTCGGCGACGCCCTGGGGCGCGGCCGGGTCTTCCTGGCCGGCCTGGCCGGCTTCACGGCCGCGTCGGTGGCCTGCGCCCTGTCCACCGGCATCGGGGCGCTGCTGGCGGCCAGAGCCGTGCAGGGCGTCTTCGGTGCCGTCATGATCACCGTGTCGCTCTCCCTGATCCGGCAGCTCTACACCGAGGAGCGGGCACGGGCCACCGCGGTGGCGACCTGGGCCGGGTCGGGCGGCATCGCCCTGGCCGCGGGCCCGATCGTCGGCGGTCTGCTGGTGGACGCCCACTCCTGGCAGAGCATCTTCTGGATCAACCTGCCGATCGGGCTGCTCGCCCTGGGGGCCCTGAGCTGGTCGCTGCCGCTCGGCACGGGCCGGGCGGCGGGCGGGGCGGCGGGCGGGGCGGCGGGCGGCCGGAAGGCCGACTGGACCGGTCAGCTGCTCTTCGTCACCGGCATCGGGGCGATGGCCTACGCCCTGATCGAGGCCGGCCCGAAGGGCTGGGGATCACCCCTGATCGTGGGCCTGCTCGCCGGCTCGGTGCTGGTCCTCGCCGGATACCTGCGCTGGGAGAGCCGGACCTCGTCCCCCATGCTGCCGCCGGCCCTGCTGCGCCACCGGGTCGTGCTGATGACCTGCTCGGTGAACTTCTTCGGCTTCTTCGGCCTGTACGGGGTCATCTTCCTGCTCACGCTGTTCCTGCAGCAGGTGAACGGGCTCACCCCCGTGCAGACCGGCCTCCGCCTGCTGGCGCTGACCGCCTCCATCACGGTGGCCTCGCTGCTCGCGCCCGCCGTGGCGGCCCGGCTGGGGACCCGGACCGCGGTCGTCGCCGGTTCCCTGGTGACGGTCGCGGGATTCGTGGGTCTGGCGGGCCTGGAGGCCCGCAGCGGCTTCGGCACGTACTGGTGGCCGCTGGTCCTGATCGGCACCGGTGTGTCCGTGGTCGGGGCACCGGCCACGGTGGCGCTCCTGTCGGCGGTGCCACCGGACCGGGCGGGCGTCGCCTCGGGGATGTCCCAGACCTGCCGTCAGGTCGGTGCCGTCTTCGGGGTGGCCCTCTCCGGCACCCTGGTCCAGCAGCGGCTGCACGCCGGCCTGCCGGACGTGCTGGTCACCCTCCCGCTGCCGGCGTCCGCCCGCGCGGAGATGGCCGACGCCATCGAACACGGGCAGTCCGCCGGCACCGCCGCGCTGCCGGACGACGTCCGGCGGATCGTGCTGCGCTCGGCGGGCGACCTGATGGCGGACGGGCTGCACACGGCGGTCCTGGTCGCGGCGGCAGGCGCGGCCCTGGCCGCCGTCGCGGCCGCCCTCCTGCTGCGGCGGCGGAACGACGGCAACCCCCCGGACCCCGCCCCTGCGGACGTCCCGGCCTAGGAAAGCTCCCCGGCTGGGCCCCGCCCTCGTCACCGGAGCCACCCCTCGGACCGGACCGTGCAAGGGCCGGGGTTCAGGCGGTGGCCCTGGTGACGAGGGCGGTGATGCGGGACTCGGTCTCGGGGGTGAGGGCGGCGAGGGCGAAGGTGGTCGGCCACAGGTCGCCGTCGTCGAGGACGGCGACGTCGCTGAAGCCGAGGGTGGCGTAGCGGGACTTGAACTTCTGGGCGCTCTGGAAGAAGCAGAGCACCTTGCCGTCCTTGGCGTAGGCGGGCATGCCGTACCAGAGCCTGGGGGCCAGCGCCGGGGCGGCGGCCCGGACGATCTCGTGCACCCGCTCGGCGAGGGCGCGGTCGGCGGGCTCCATCTCGGCGATCTTCGCGAGCACGTCCTGCTCGGCGTCGGCCTTGGCGGTCCGGGAGCTGCGGCGCGCGGCCGTCCTCAGCTCCTTGGCGTGCTCCTTCATCGCCGCGCGCTCGTCCTCGGTGAAACCGTCGAACTTCTCGGTGGTCCGGGCGTTCATGGGTGGGTCCTTCCCCGTTGGTCGATCAGGACGTTTCCATGATGGCGGGCGGGCCTCCCCGGTGGCTTCTCCAGAACTGACCGGTCGGCGGCGAAACCCGGTGGTCGGGGCCGGCCCCCGGGGGCGAGACTGAGGGGCATGGGGAAGCGGAGCGGTACGGGGGCGGCCGGCAAGGTCACGCCGACGGTGTACGTGTCGGTGGACGTCGAGGCGGACGGGCCGATCCCCGGGCCGTACTCGATGCTGAGCCTCGGCGCGGTGGTGGCCGGCCGGCACGACGCGGACGGGTTCCGGCGGGCGCCGGACGGCGGGGCGGCCGGGTTCTACCGGGAGCTGCGGCCGGTCTCCGACGACTGGGTGCCCGAGGCGCTGGCCGTCTCGGGGCTGGACCGGGCCGCGCTGCTCGCCGGCGGCACCGATCCGGCCGTCGCCATGGGGCAGTTCACCCGCTGGCTGGAGCAGCTGCGGACCGGCCCGGACGGGCGGCGGTACCGGCCGGTGATGGTGGGCTATCCGGCCGTCTTCGACTGGCAGTTCGTCCACTGGTACCTGGTCCGGTTCACCGGCTCCAGCCCGTTCGGGCACTCGGGGTGCCTGGACGTGAAGACGCTCTACGCGGCGCGGGCGGGCGTCCCGTTCGCCGGGATCGGCAAGCGCTCGATGCCGCCGGGACTGCTGCCCGACCTGCCCCACACCCACCACGCCCTCGACGACGCACGGGAGCAGGCGGTGCTCTTCGCGAACCTGATGGAGTGGGGCGGGCCGGAGCCGGCGTGACGGCTCAGCGGACGGTGATCGGGAGCGTCTCGTAGCCGCGCAGGACGAGGCGGTCGCGGCGGGTGGGCACGCCGCCCGGGGCGAGCCGGGGGAACCGGTCGAGGAGGGCGGGTGCGGCGATGTCGGCCTCCAGCCGGGCGAGTTGGCTGCCGAGGCAGAAGTGCGCCCCGCCGCCGAAGCTGAGCGGCTGGCTGTCGGTGCGGGTCGGGTCGAAGAGGTCCGGGCGCCGGTAGCGGGCCGGGTCGTGGTTGGCCGCGCCCAGCATGACGAACACCACGGTCCCGGTCGGCGCGGGCAGGCCCGCCACCGTGAGGTCCGGGCCGGTGGAGATCCGGGAGGTCACCTGGACCGGGGAGTCGTGGCGCAGCACCTCGTCGGTGAACAGCGAGGGGTCGAGCGCGCCGGTGCGCAGGCCCTCCGCGGCCCCGGGGTGGCGGAAGAGCTGGGCGAGGCCGTTGCCGAGGAGGTTGGTGGTGGTCTCGAAGCCGGCCACCAGGAGCAGGACGAGGTTGCTCAGCAGTTCCTCGCCGGAGATCCGGTCCGGGGAGTCGGCGGCGATCCGGGCGAGGTCGCTGACCAGGTCGCCGGTCGGCCGGGCCAGCCGCTCGGCGACCAGCTCCGCGAAGTAGGCGGAGAGTTCCAGGGCCGCGGCATCGGCGGCGTCCAGCTCGGTGAGGTCCTGGATGAGCTCCAGCGCGATGGTGAGGTCCGAGGCGAGGCCTCGGAAGCGGTGGCGGTCGGCGGCGGGGACGCCGAGCAGTTCGCAGATCACCTCGACCGGGAGGGGGAAGGCGAAGGCGTCCATGAAGTCGACGGGCGAGCCGTCGGCGCCCCGGGCGGCCAGCTCGTCGAGCAGCCGGGACACCGTGCTCTCGACCGCCGGGCGCAGGGCGGCGACCCGCCGGGCGTTGAACGCCGAGGCGATGAGCGAGCGGACCCGGGCGTGGTCGGGGGCGTTGCGCTGGAGGATCGAGCGGCTGAACAGTTCGACGGAGGGGCGGCCGAGCAGCTCCGCCGCGTCGGCGGCGAGGGTCTTGGAGTCCTCCAGGGCGAAGGCGGGATTGCGCAGCACCTGGTTGGCGGCGGCGTGGCCGACCACCAGGACCGCCCCGGGCCCGGCCGGGACGGCGGCGCCGAGTTCGTGCGCCCGCGTGTAGAGCGGGTAGGGGTCGAAGCGCCCCTCGGTGGTCATGAGCTGCTCGATGATCGACGCGCCGTCCATCCGGGGTTCCCCTCCCGTTGATCCAGATCCCGCACGGACAACTGTCGGTGGCCGGAGGGTAGTTCCCGGGTCGGGCGCACGTCCGCGGCGGGGCGGCGGACGGCGGACGGCGGACGGCGGACGGCGGACGGCGGCGAACGACAGGGCAGGGACGCCGGCCGGGGCGGACGGCACGCACGGGGCCGCACGGGGCGGGGCCGGACGGGGCGGGGTCGGTAGGCTGGCGGGATGGAGATCTGGATCAACCCGCGCTGCGGGAAGTGCCGTACCGCGCTGAGCGAGCTCAGCGGCGCGGGCGTCGAGTACACCGTGCGGCGCTATCTGGAGGACCCGCCGAGCGTCGCCGAGCTGGAGCAGGTGCTGGAGCGGCTGGGTCTGGAGCCGTGGGACATCACCCGGACCGACGAGCCGGTGGCCAAGGAGCTCGGCATGAAGCAGTGGGGCCGGGAGCCGGTCGACCGGGCCCGCTGGCTCGGGGCGATGGCCGAACACCCCGTCCTCATCCAGCGCCCGATCATCACCGCCGACGACGGCCACGCCGTGGTCGCCCGCACGCCCGAGGCGCTCCGGTCCGTCCTGCCGTGACGGCCGGCGGCGGACGGGCAGGGCGGCCGGTGGGTCCGGGCGTCAGCGGCGTTCGAACCGCCGCACCGGCTCGCCCGGCCGCCACGAGCTGATCCGCACCGCGTCGTTCTCGACGGTGGTGTGCACGACCTGCTCCAGCTCCAGCCGGAAGGCGTGGTACGGGCCGGGCGGCGGCTCCGGCAGCTCGGCCTCGTAGGCGGCGAGGTCCGTCGGGTCGGTGAGTTCGACGGCCCGGCCGGACACCTTGGCGTCACCGTCGGCCAGCGTCTCGTCGCTCGGGTTGCTGTGCAGCGCGAAGCGGGCGTCGCGGTGAAGGTCCAGCGCCTTGACCGCGCCCTGCATCGACCCGAGCATCAGGTCGGCGCCGACGAAGTCCACCTCGGTCCCGCTCACCCGGGGCGAACCGTCCCTGCGGAGCGTCGCCAGGACGTGGTGCTTGTTGGCCTCGAAACGCGCCCGCACGGCGGGGGCCAGGTCCGGGGCCTCGTGCTCGAAATCCTGCCAGGTAGCCATGGCGCCAGTGTGGCACCGGGCACTGACGGCCGCCGTCCGGCGCCGGGCGGGCGGCCCGGCGGCCCCCTCCCGGGGCGGGCCGCGAGGGCTCGCGGGCGGCGGCGCGGAACGAACGGCCGGAGAGTTCCGGGTCCGGCGCCGGGGCGTTCGCTGCGGTGGAACCCGGGCGTTCGGTACGGCGGGGCCGGGCCGTCCGGCGCGACGGCCGACACAGGGACCGGTACAGGGACCGGTACAGGGCCAGGGCCAGGGACCGGCGCGGCGGCCGGTGACGGGTTCGCGTCCGAGTGGCGGCCCGGGGAATCTGGACAGGCCCACATGAGCGGTCTGACAATCGGGTCATGATGTCGCGTGAGAACCGGACACAGGTGGTCCGGCCGTCCGAGGCCGAGCGGGACCAGGCTCTCGACGTGCTGCGGGAGGGCGCGGGGAACGGCCGGCTGTCGCACGACACGTTCCTCGGGCGGCTGGACCTCGTGCTCCACGCGGGCAGCCGCGCCGAATTGAACGCGGTGATGGCGGACCTGCCGGCCGGCAACCCGGTCGCGCGCTTCGTGCTGCGCGCGGTGGGCCGGATCTCCGCCTTCGGGGTGCGGCTGGGCGAGGCGTGGCGGGCCGAGCGGCTGCCGGGACTGAGCCTCCCCCAGGCCGGGGCCGCACAGCTGACCATCGGCCGGATCCCCGGCTCCGGGCTGCGGCTGAACGACGCGTCGGTCTCGCGGCACCACGCCGAGCTGCGCCGGGAGGGCGACGCCTGGGTGCTGTACGACCTGGGCTCGACCAACGGCACGCACGTCAACGGGTACCGGATCGTCGGCGGGGTGCGGGTCCGGCCGGGCGACCAGGTGCGGTTCGGCAATCTGGCGTTCCGGCTCGCGGCGGGCTGAGCCCCGCGACGGGCCGAGCCCCGTACCCCGGTCCGGCAGCTCGCGGACGTCCCGCACCCGGGCGGGCCGCACCCGGGCCACCGGCCGGATCCCGCCCCGGCGGTCCCGGCCGGGCCGGCCTCCCCGGCGGCGGCGTCCGACCGTGCGCGGAGCCTGTCAGTGCGGGAACTGCCGGGGCGGACGCCGGGCGGGCAGGGAGTCCTGGAACTCGGCGATGAGGCTCGCTATCCGCCGGATCGAGAGGGTCCCCTCCAGCCGGTCCAGGTACCGGTGCTCGGCCGCCAGCGCCTCCACCGTGACCCCGAAGTAGAGCGTCATCAGCGGATTGACGAAGAGCCGGCTGCCCTTCGTCCGGTCGGTGAACCGGACGTCGCCGAACCCGCCGCGCAGCGCCGCCGCCACCGAGCCCTGGACGATGCTCGGGTGTTCCGGGAAGGCCGCCCTGGCGTGCTCGACGGCGTCCAGGTAGAGCGTGCCCTCGCGGCTGTCGCGCGGGACGGAGAAGGCCCCGAGGTAGCCGCCGGCCCGGTCGAGCGCGGCGAGGTTCTCCAGCACCAGCGAGTGGTTGACGCCGTGGTGCGCGTCGATGCCGAAGCCGAGGCAGGCGACCAGCCGCTCGGGGACCTCGGTCAGGCCGGCCACCGCGGCGAGGCTGGCCATGTCCTCCTCGGGCGTGCCGAGCCCGGCCTCGTCACCGCGCATCAGGATGTCGGTGCCGCCGTCGACCAGCAGGACGGCGTCGGTGCCGAGGCGGCCGGTGAGGGCCCGGTAGGCCTCGCGCAGCGGCTGCACACCGGTCCTGGAGAAGGCCCAGACGGCGTCGGGCATGCCGTGCAGCCGCAGCCAGCGGGCCAGCGTCCGCTCGGGGAAGTAGCCCTCGGGAGCCGGGGTGTCGGGGCCGATCAGGGCCAGGTCGGGCTCCTGCCAGACGTCGGCGGGCAGGGCGTGGAGCTCGCTGAAGGAGAGGTTGGCGAGGTGCACCTCCTTGCCGGCCGCGCGGAGCGCGAGGGCGAGCGGGAGGCCCGCGTAGACGTCGAAGCCACCGCCCGCTCCGGCGATCAGGATGCGCTCGGCGGCGAGCAGACGGGTGATCAGCGGGGGCTGGAGGAGGGAGGTCACCGGGGGACGGTAGCACCGCGCGGGGGCGGTCCGCGGGCCGTCCGGACTGTCGGTGCCGGGTGCTTGGATTGCTCCCATGGACCAGGACACCGTACAGAGCACCCTTGCCGCCGAGGTACTGCGGGACGCCGAGGATCGGGCCCGCGAACTGATCCGGTGCGGCTTCCAGGAGCCGGACGAGATAGCCGAGTCCCTGGTCGAGGACCTCGACGACCAGGGGCTGACGGTGGAGGAGGCGGAGCGGATCGTCGCTCCGCTGTGGCGGGAGCGTCTGGAGGAGCAGGCCTCCTGGCCGGAGACGACCGACGTCGACCGGCTGGAGACCGCCTTCGACGCCCTGGAGGAACGGGGCATCGTCGCCGCGATGGACTTCACCTGCTGCGCGAACTGCGGCTACGCCGAGATCGGGGGCGAGGCCGACGAGGACTCCCGCGGCTTCGTGTTCTTCCATCAGCAGGACACCGAACGGGCCGTCGACGGCGGCCCGTTGATGCTGCGGTACGGCGGGTTCCAGCTGGACGGCGAGCCGACGGAGGCGGCCGTGCGGCGGACGGCCGCGGTCGGGCACGAGGTCGTCGCGGCGCTGAAGGCGGCCGGACTCCCGGCGGATTGGGACGGCTCGCCCGAGACGGCGATCGCGGTCGCGCCGATCACCTGGCTCAACCGCCTGCCGGAGTAGCGGCCGCGCCTCTCCGGGCCCTGCCCGGCCCGGTCGGCCCCTTCTTCCCGCCTTCTCCCCGTCCGCCCGCCGGGCGGGCGGGGAGAAGGCTCAGCGGACGACGTGGAACTCGGCCGCGCGGTCCTTCGCGTGGGCGCTGCGCAGGGTGATCCTCGCGGGGCCGATGGTGGTCTCGACGTCCTCGGTGAAGGTCTTGGTCTCGTTGCCGAGCTTGATCTCGACCGTGCTGTCGGTGATCCGGCCGACGGTCAGGTTCAGCTTCCGGCCGCCGCTGAACACCTCGACGGAGCGGGTGGATTCGGCACTGTCGGTGTGGACGACGACCTCGCAGCTGTCGTCGTCCAGGCAGAGCGCGGCGCCGCCCTCGCAGGCCGTGAGGCCGGCGCCGAGCACCAGGACGGCGCCGGCCACGAGGGCTGCCGGGCGGAAGGACCGCACCCGGCGGGCGCGGCGGGAGTCCGGACGGACGGCTGCCGTCCGGCGCTGCTGTCGGAGCGGGGAATCGGGCTCACTGGTGGGCTCGCTGGTCATGGCACCGACGGTAGGCGGGCGCCGGCCGCCGGGCATCGGCCACCGGCGGTACCCGACCCCTGGGCCGCCCCGGAGCTCCCCGGCCGCCGCGGACCGGGGTCCCCTAGGGGGCGGGTGGGAGCAGAGGGGGGTGCCGCGAGGCCTCGACCCCGGCCACCACGATCGCCAGGCCGCGCTCGAAGCGCTGCCCGAAGTCGCCGAAGAGTTCCCGGCCGGCGGCCGCGGCGAGCCCGTGCCCGGGATCGATGGCCGCGGCCCGGAGCTCCGGGTCGTAGCCCGGCGCCCGCTCGCCCGGCACCGGGTGGACGGCCTGCTCCTCGATCACGAAGCCGATGGTGAACGCGTAGGCCGTGGTGAAGGCCACGACGGCGTCGGCGAGTTCGAAGCCGGCGCGGTCGAACGCGGTGAGCAGGGCGTGCTGCCCCTCGGTGTGCCCGTAGTCGGTGAGCCGGGTGCCGCTGAAGACCTTGGCGCCGTCCCGGTAACCGAGCAGCGCCGTCCGCAGGGTCCGGGAGGAGACCAGCAGCGCCTCCTGCCAGCTGTCCGGGACGACGGCCGGCCCGGCGTACGTCCGGCGGAGCATCTCGGTGGCCATCTCGTCGAGCAGCGCCTGCTTGTTGGCGAAGTGCCAGTAGAGCGCGGGGGCCTTGACGTCGAGTTCGGTGGCGATCCGGCGCAGCGTGAGGCCGTCCAGCCCGGTCTCGTCGAGCAGCCGCAGGGCGGTGTCGACCACCTGGGCGCGGTCGAGCTTCGGTGGCATGTCGCGCTTCCTTCCACGGCTTCCCGGCGGGCCTTCTCCCGCGGCGTTGACAATTTAACACCGTTAAGCCCATGCTTCTGGACGTCCGCCACTTAACAACGTTAAGGAGAGTGTGCGATGGCGCACGCCCAGCACCGGAACCGGAGCGACTCCGGGTACGGCACCGCCCCCGCGACCGCGCCGCAGGCCGGGACCGGAGGCCCGAGCGGGAGCGGGAGCGGCACCGGGACCGAGGTCCTGGTCGTCGGCGCCGGCCCGACCGGGCTCACCCTCGCCTGCGACCTGGCCCGGCGCGGGGTCCGCGCCCTGCTGATCGAGAAGGACGCGGCCCTGTTCCCGGGCTCGCGCGGCAAGGGGCTCCAGCCCCGCACCCAGGAGGTCTTCGAGGACCTCGGCCTGCTCACCGCCGTGCACGCCGCCGGCCGCCCCTACCCCCGGATGCTCAGCTGGGAGAACGGCGAGCGGCAGGGCGAGTGGGACCTCGTCGGCCGCGCCGAGCCGGACCCGGCCGTGCCGTTCCCCGCGGCCTGGATGCTCCCGCAGTGGCGCACCCAGGAGCTGCTCCACGACCGGCTGCGCGAACTCGGCGGGGAGGTGGTCCTCGGCACCGCGCTGACCGGCCTCGACCAGTACCCCGACCGGGTCGAGGCGCGGCTGACCGGCCCGGACGGCACCGGGTGGACGGTCCGCGCCCGCTACCTGGTCGCCGCCGACGGCGGCCGCTCCACCGTCCGCCGGGCGGTCGGCGTCGCCATGGCCGGCGAGCAGGTCGACCCGCGCCCCGCACTGGTCGCCGACGTCGAGGTCGACGGCCTCGACCGTGCGAACTGGCACGTCTGGCCGAAGGCGCCCGGCGGCCCGCTGCTGCTCTGCCCGCTGCCGGGCACCACCGCCTTCCAGCTGTTCGCCCGGTTCGACGGGGAAGACGGGGAGGACGGCCGGGACGGCGCACGGGACGAGGGCAGCGCACGGGACGAGGACGGCACACGGGACGAGGGCGGCGCGGCGGTGCCCGACACCACGCCGGAGGGAGTTCGGCGGACGATCGCGGCCCGCACCCACCTGCCGGAGTCGGCGGTCGGCGAGGTGCACTGGGCGTCCGGCTTCCGGCCCCGTGCGGCGCTCGCCGAGCGGTTCCGCGCCGGCCGGGTCCTCCTGGCCGGCGACGCCGCGCACATCCACTCCCCCGCCGGCGGCCAGGGTCTGAACACCGGTGTCCAGGACGCGTACAACCTGGGCTGGAAGCTCGGCCAGGTCCTGCGGCACGGCGCCGACGAGGCACTGCTGGACAGCTACGAGCAGGAGCGTCTGCCGATCGCCGCCGACGTCCTGGAGCTCTCCACGAGGCTGCACCGGGCGGGCGGGGTCCGGGACGGCAGGGTGCGGCGCGGGCCGCGCACCGAGCAGCTCGGGCTCGGCTACGAGGACGGACCGCTGACCGTCGAGGCGCGCACCGGCCTGCCCGAGGAGGCGCTACGGGCCGGCGAACGGGCACCCGACGCCCCGCTGGACGGCTCCGTGCTGGACGGCGGGCCGGTGGACGGCACGGACGACAGGGCCCGCACGGACGACAGGGCCCGCACGGACGACCGGGGCGGCGCGAGCGACACCCGCGTCAGGGACGGCGCACCGACGGCCGGCCGCGGCCCGCGGCGCCTCTTCGAGCTGTTCCGCGGCCCGCAGTTCACCGTGCTCGCGATCGGCCGCGCCGTGCCGGAGCTGCCCGCCGGGGTGCGCGGCCACCGGGTGGACGGCGGTCCCGCGGAGCGGACGTACGGTCCGGGCCTGTTCGTCGTGCGGCCGGACGGCTACCTGGGCCTGGCCACCCACGACCCGGCCGACCTGCCCGGGTACCTGGCCCGGTTCGGCCTGCACTGAGCCCGGGCGCCCGACACCCGGCCCCGACGCCGGGCCCCGGTACGGCACCCCCGGTACCGCGCCGGCCCACCCGGTACCGCGCCGAACCGCGCCGGCCCACCCGGAGCACCCCCACGGCATACGCCCATGGCATGTGCCACGCGCGTAGATCAACGGCCCGAAAAGGCCCCGCCGCTCATTCCCCGGCCTCGCCCCAGGCGCCGGCCGGCCCCCACAGCGGCTCCGTGCACCGCTGGTAGGTGGCCTGCCAGTGCGGCCAGTGCCGGGCCACCATGTCGTCGCAGTCGGCGAGCAGCCGCTCGACCGTCTCCGGCTCGACCCCGTCCAGCAGCCAGGCGAGCGCGTCCGGGGTCCCCGGGCCGTCCGCCGAGTGCAGCACGTCCAGCAGCTCGGGCAGGCTGCCGACCCGCGAGGTCTGCGCGAAGACCCGCTCCATCCGCGGCAGCAGCTGACGCTCCTCGATCCGCAGGTGGGTCTCCAGCCGGGCGGCCAGGTCCTCGATGGCGTAGGCCACCGGCCAGACCGACCCGGTGTCCCTGCTGGCGATCCGCACCAGGGTGGTGACCCGGGTGAACGAGTGGTCGAGGTTGTGGTGGTCCGACTCCAGCCAGTTCAGCAGCAGCCGCAGCTCGGGCGCGAACCGGCGGACGATGGGCCAGATCCGCGTGTCCTGCTGCTCGTGGTGGCAGGTCAGCATCGCGGTGACGAAGGTCCAGTGCCGCAGCAGTGCGGCACCCTTCTCGTCCTCGCCGGGCTGCAGCAACCGCAGCGCGACGGGCAGCCGGGCGAGGTCCCGGCGGAGCGCGGCGTGCACCAGCCGCAGCCCGGCGAACCGGATGTCCTGCGGTTCCTCGTCGGCGGTGCAGTCGTGCGCCGGAGCACCCTGGGCGGGCACGGCCGGCGACACCGGGGACGCTACGGGCAGCAGGTAGCTGGGCATGGCACTCTCTTCACGCTTGGGCCGGGCTCGGCCCGACCTGACACAACTGGCGGGCTGGCGCTCCCACCACAGTGGTGAGAGGACATCAGAGACCAATCAATGTCCGATTGACGTGCAGCTCAGCGGCCGTTCGCACCGCTCCTGCGAACGCCCGGGCGAACGCGGCGCAACATTCCGACGCCCCCGCCCCGTGTATCAGGAGGAGGGCGCGCCGGGGCGTGCGCCGGGACGGGGGGCGGCGACGGATGTCACCGGAGCACGAACGGCTGTTCGACGAGTTCGTCGTGGCCCGGTACGCCGCGCTGCGCCGGACCGGCTACCTCCTGTGCGGGGACTGGCACCTCGCCGAGGACCTCGTCCAGACCACCCTGGTGAAGCTGTACGCCCGCTGGCCCCGGCTGCGCGCCCAGGAGGCCGCGTACGGGTACGCCCGCACCACCCTGGTCCGCTCCTACGTGGACACCCGCCGGCGGCGCGGCTCGTACGAGGTGGCCGCACCCGACCTCACCGTCCTGGTGGAGGGCGGCGGCCGGGGCGGCGGCCGGCCCGCCGACGGATGGCCGTCCGGCGACCGGGATCCGGCCGACCCGGACCGGCGGCTGGACCTGCTGGCGGCGCTGGCGCAGGTCAGCCCGGGCTACCGGGCCGTGCTGGTGCTGCGGTTCTGGGAGGACCAGTCCATCGAGTCGACGGCGGCCACGCTGCGGCAGACCACCGGCGCGGTGAAGTCCGCGACCAACCGGGGCCTGGCCCAGCTGCGGACGATCCTGGGCGACTCGCTGTACGAGATCGCCTCGGGCTGATCCCGGGACCGGCTCCGGGAATGACGAAGAACGCACGAGGGAACGCACCACGCAGGCGCACCAGGGAAGGGAACGGGCGATGGGTCAGGAGGAGCGGGAGGACGGGTACTTCGGCGCCGAGGAGATGGGCAGGCTGTTCCGCACCGTGCTGGAGCAGCCCGAGCCCCCCGTGCCCTGGGTGGGCCCGCAGGTGCGGTGGGCCGGGGTGCGGCTGCAGCGCCGCCGTCGGTGGCTGGTCCGGGCCGCCGTGGTGGCGGTCACGGTCGTGACAGCCT
>NZ_JBHJRC010000093.1:0-27635 GCF_042261735.1 Kitasatospora sp. NPDC056327
GCTCCGGGGCGATCTCCCGGAGCCGGCCGCGGGCCGTCGTCCTACCGCCGTCAGCCCCCCGGCGCCGCGGGCCTCCCGAGGTCCGGCCGG
The DNA here is from genome assembly GCF_042261735.1 of Kitasatospora sp. NPDC056327. Taxonomy (NCBI): domain Bacteria; kingdom Bacillati; phylum Actinomycetota; class Actinomycetes; order Kitasatosporales; family Streptomycetaceae; genus Kitasatospora; species Kitasatospora sp. NPDC056327. The sequence goes on from NZ_JBHJRC010000093.1 coordinate 91, forward strand.
CGCCCCGGCAGCGCGGCGCTCACCCGCCCGGGCAGGACGGTCAGGCAGAGCAGCTCCGCCCCGAGCGGCCCGCCGTGCAGGTGGACGGACTCGCCGCAGGGGGCGAGCAGCAGGGTGCCGCGGTCGAGCAGGCGCAGCGGGTGGTCGGGGCAGTCGAGCAGGGCGACCGGGCCGCGCAGCACGTACCAGGCCGCCTCGGTGGAACCGCGCCCGGCGAGGTCGTAGCAGACGCCGGGGCCGAGCCGGACGTGCTCGAAGGCCTCGCACTCGCTGTGCAGCATGCCCCGACGGGCCAGGCAGCGGGTACGGATCCGCTGGGCGCCGGGGCCGAGCAGCAGCCGGGGAGCGGCCGTTCCGGTGACGATCACGACCGCCCACCTCCGCCGGCCGGGCCGGGGCCGCCGCCGTCGAGCCGGAGTTCGGCGTGCACGTACGCGAGCCCGCCGGGGCCGGCCACCAGCTCGACGGCCGTCCCGTGCGGCAGGGTGAGCGCCGTCCCGGCGCGCAGCGGGGTCCGGACGTTCCCCGCCACCGCCCGGCCGCCTCCGCGGGCGACGAACACGGTGTGCTCGGTGCCGTCGGCCACCAGGAACTCCCGGCCGCCCCGGTCGAGTTCGACGTGCTGCAGCAGTCGCAGCGGGCCGCCGATCACGGCGGAGGGGTCCAGCGGCCCGGTGCGCCGCAGGTCGCGGACCACCGTGCTGCCGACGGCGCCGTCCGGGGCCGCCGGTCCGGCGGACGGCACGGCGGGCAGCTCGATGACGAACCACTCCAGCGGCCCGGCCCCGGTGTTGCGCAGCCCGTGCCGGGTACCGACGGCCGTCAGCACGGCGTCGCCCGCCCGGACGGCGTACGGGCGGCCGTCGAGGGTGATCTCCCCCTCGCCCGCGAGCAGCACGTACACCTCCCGGGTGCGGGTGTGCAGGTGCTCGCCACTGACACCACCCGCCGGGATCCGCGCCCACTCGACGGCCTCCCAGTCCCCGGCCAGTCCGGCGCGCAGGGCCAGACAGGTCCACTGGGTGACGCCGGCCGCGCCGTGCACCCCGTGGACGTCCGCCGGGGCGGCGGTGTGCGCCACCACGACCGCGCTACGCACCGGCCCCACTCCCCCGCAGCGCGCCCGTCGCGGCCGCCGGGGCGGCGACCGACCAGCCGCGCAGCCACCCGGCCGCGTCGGCGAGTTCGCCCGCGCCGAGGTCGTCCACGAAGACGCCGGAGCCGATGCCGGAGGGCAGCGGCAGGTGCTGCCGGCCGTCCCGGTGGCGGACGGTGTCGGCGAGCGCCTCGCCGAGCGTGACCGGCTCCACCAGCGGGTGCCAGACGGGCAGTTCGAGCCGACGCATGAGGCGCAGGATCCGCTCGGCCTGCTCCGCCCCGAGCAGACCGCGCCGCCGGGCGACCACGGTGGTGAGCGCCATGTCGACGCAGACCGCCTCGCCGTGCAGGAGTTCGGGCAGCGCGCGCATCTCGACCGTCGGACTGAACGAGTGCCCGTAGTCCATCAGGCGCTCCAGGCGGTGCTCCCAGAGGTTGGGCTGGAGCTCCTGGAGCATGCCGTGGACGGCGCGGCCGAGCACGGCGGCGCCGGCGCCGGGGGTCTGGAAGCGGGTGTCGAGCAGCGCGCGGCCGTGCCGTTCCAGCAGGACGAAGAGGTCCGCGTCCTTGACCAGCGCGACCTTGAGGATCTCGGCGAGACCGTTGCCGAGGTGGCGCCGTTCGAGGGTGGCGAGGAAGGCCGGGTCGAGCAGGGTGTCGACGGCGGGGTGGTAGGTGCCGAGGCGGTTCTTGTGCCGGCCGTGGTTGACGCCGGTCTTGGCGCCCACGCCCGCGTCGACCAGGCCGATCAGGGTGGTCGGGACCCGGACGAACGGCGTGGAGCGGCGGTAGAGGCTGCAGGCGAGGCCGACGACGTCGGTGAGCACGCCGCCGCCGACCGCCAGCACCGGCTCGCCGCGGCGGGAGATCCCGAAGGAGTCCATCCGGTCGGCGACCTGGAACACCGCGTCCATGGTCTTCACCTGCTCGTGGGCGAGCAGGACGTGCATCTCGTACTCGACGCCCTGCGCTTCGAGGTACTGGCGCAGCCGGAGGCCGTGCAGCTCGTGGACGCGGGCGTCGACCACCACGAGCCGGCGTCCGGGCGGGCCGCCGGCCCGGGCGAGCGCCGGGTTGCGCGGGTCCAGGACGCCGGGGACGAAGCGGACCCGGTAGCTGACGGGCAGGGCGGTGGCGACCGTCCAGGCCGCGGGGGCTCCGCTCGCCGGGTCACCGGTGGCGTGCAGGCCCGCGACGTGCGCGCCGGGGCGGCCGGCCTCGGCGGCGGGGTGCTGGTGGGGATGGGGGACGGACACGGGTCGGCTCCTTCGGCGGGCGGTCGGGGTGACCGGCCCGGCGGCGAGGGGCGGTCCGCCGGGCCGGTGCCACCACGCTCGCGCGCCCGCCGTCCCGGACGCACGGGCGGCCGGACCCATCCGCGTCCCGGTCCGGCCCGGGACCCGCCGGGACGGAGTGGGGACGGGGAGCGCGGGGGCGGGGCGGCGCCCCGGCGGCGTGACGGCCCGGCGACGTACCGTGGAACAGGGAGGCCGACACCATGCACCTCACCGGTACCCACTTCACCGACCGCACCGACGCGGGCCGCCGGCTGGCCGCACTGCTGGGCCGTCTGCGCGGGCCCGGCACGGTGGTCGTGGCCCTGCCGCGCGGGGGCGTCCCGGTGGCCGCCGAGGTGGCCGCCGCGCTGGGCGCGCCGCTGGACATCTGCGTGGTCCGCAAGCTGGGCGTCCCGTACCGGCCCGAGCTGGGGATGGGGGCGATAGGCGAGGACGGGGTGCGGGTGATCAACGACCGGGTGGTGCGGCCCGCCGGGGTGACCCCGGAGCAGCTGGCCGCCGTGGAGGCCAGGGAGCGGGCCGAGCTGGAGCGCCGGGCCCGCCGCTACCGGGGCGGGCGGGAGCCGGTGGACCTGCGCGGGCGGACGGTGGTCGTGGTCGACGACGGGATCGCCACCGGGTCGACGGCCCGGGCGGCCTGTCTGATCGTGCGGGCGCGCGGTGCGGCGCGGGTGGTGCTCGCGGTGCCGGTGGCGCCCCCGGAGTGGACGGAGCGGCTGGCCGGGGTCGCCGACGAGCTGGTCTGCGTGGGCACGCCGTCGCCGTTCTTCGCGATCGGCGAGTTCTACGCGGACTTCGCGCAGACCGGGGACGCGGAGGTGCTCCGGCACCTCGCCGGAGCCGCGAGCGCGGGCGGGGGCGCGGGCGGGGACGGGCGCGGGAAGGAGCCGGGCGACGAGCGCGGGAGCGGCGCCCCCGCCGGAACCGGGGCGGCGGCCACGACGACCGCCTCCGACCGGGAGCTCACCCTCACCGCCGCCGGGGTCCGCCTGACCGGGCGGCTGACCGTACCGGCCGGCGCCCGCGGCATCGTGGTGTTCGCCCACGGCAGCGGCAGCGGCCGGCACAGCCCGCGCAACCGCCGGGTGGCCGGGTTCCTGAACCGCGCCGGGCTGGCCACCTTCCTGTTCGACCTGCTCACCGGGGACGAGGAGGCGGACCGGCGCAACGTCTTCGACGTCGGCCTGCTGGGCGCCCGGCTGACCGGCGTCGCCCGGGCGCTGCCCGCCGAGTCGGCCCGGACGGCCGGCGGCCCGCCCCTGCCGCTCGGCCTGTTCGGCGCGAGCACCGGCGCCGCCGCCGCGCTGTGGGCGGCGGCCGGACTCGGCCCGGGCGTGGGCGCGGTGGTCTCCCGGGGCGGGCGGCCGGACCTCGCCGGGCCGGCGGCGCTGGCTGCCGTCCGCGCGCCCACCCTGCTGATCGTCGGCGGCCGGGACGGCGTGGTGATCGACCTGAACCGGCGGGCGCGCGACCGGCTGCGCTGCGAGAGTGAGCTCGCGGTGGTCCCGAACGCCGGGCACCTGTTCGAGGAACCGGGTGCGCTGGACCGGGTCGCCGAGCTGACCCGCGACTGGTTCCGCGACCGTCTCGCCCCGCCGGAGGCACCCTCCTGACCAGCGCGGAAGCCCAATGGGCCCGCCCGGGCAGCCCACCGGGGCCGTTACGCAGAACTCCTGGAACGCCCTCGATTCACCGAGCATTCTGCACAGCAGGAGCAGCGATTTCCTGATCACCTTGTACACATTGAACAGTGAAAACCCGACCTGTTGCCCAACCATCCGGACTGGAGCAAGCTCTCCGCTCAGCCGCCCGCATCCACCCCGTCCCCCTCGCGGTGCGGCCGCCTCAAGCGGATGCCTCAATGCCGAGGCCTCAATGTGGAGGAACGACCGATGACCCCGCAGTCCAACGCCCTTGAGCTGACCCCCGAGGAGCGCGAGGCCGGTCTCGACGCCGAGCAGCTCCGCCGCCTCGTCGGCCTCGTCGAGCACGACCCCGCCACCGACCCGTTCCCGGTCACCGCGCAGGACGCCGTCGTGTTCGTGGTCGGCAACGCCACCCAGACGGCCCAGTTCTACCAGGTCGTCTTCGGCATGGAGCTGGTCGCCTACTCCGGCCCGGAGACCGGCCGCCGCGACCGCAAGGCCTACGTGCTGCGCTCCGGCTCCTGCCGCTTCGTGATCAAGGGCGGCGTCTCCCCGGAGAGCCCGCTGCTGGACCACCACCGCCGCCACGGCGACGGCGTCGTCGACCTGGCCCTGGAGGTCCCGGACGTCGACAAGTGCATCGCGCACGCCCGCGCCCAGGGCGCCACCGTCCTGGAGGAGCCGAACGACGTCTCCGACGAGAACGGCACCGTGCGCCGCGCCGCGATCGCCACCTACGGCGAGACCCGCCACACCCTGGTCGACCGCTCCCGCTACACCGGCCCGTACCTGCCCGGCTACATCACCGCGCAGAGCAGGGTCCAGCACCCCGAGGGCTCCCCGCGCCGCCTGTTCCAGGCCCTGGACCACGCGGTCGGCAACGTCGAGCTCGGCAGGATGGACGAGTGGGTCGCCTTCTACAACCGGGTCATGGGCTTCGTGAACATGGCCGAGTTCGTCGGCGACGACATCGCCACCGACTACTCCGCGCTGATGTCCAAGGTCGTCGCCAGCGGCAACCACCGGGTGAAGTTCCCGCTCAACGAGCCGGCCATCGCCAAGAAGAAGTCGCAGATCGACGAGTACCTGGAGTTCTACACCGGCGCGGGCTGCCAGCACATGGCCCTGGCCACCAACGACATCCTCACCACCGTCGACGTGCTGCGCTCGCGCGGCGTCGAGTTCCTGAACACCCCCGACTCGTACTACGACGACCCCGCCCTGCGCGAGCGCATCGGCAAGGTCCGGGTGCCGATCGAGGAGCTGAAGAGCCGGGGCATCCTGGTCGACCGCGACGAGGACGGCTACCTGCTGCAGATCTTCACCAAGCCGATCGGCGACCGCCCGACCGTCTTCTACGAGTTCATCGAGCGGCATGGTTCGCTGGGCTTCGGGAAGGGCAACTTCAAGGCGCTCTTCCAGGCCATCGAGCGCGAGCAGGAGCGCCGCGGCAACCTCTGAGCCGGGCGGCCCCGGAGGCCGGGCGGTCTCCGGGGCCGACCGCGGCCACCGGGGCCCGACGGCCTCCGGGGCACGTGCTCACCGCTGAAGCCGCAGGAAGCTCTGGGCCACAGGAAGGCCCGGGAGGAGCAGGGACGATGGCGTACTACCGGCAGCTGGGCAGCATCCCGCCCAAGCGGCACACGCAGCACCGCACACCCGAAGGCGGGCTGTACTACGAGGAGTTGATGGGCGAGGAGGGGTTCTCCTCGGACTCCTCGCTGCTCTACCACCGGGGCATCCCGTCCGCCGTCGTGAACGCGGTGCCGTGGGAGCTGCCCGACCAGTCGACGGTGCCCAACCACCCCCTGCTCCCCCGCCACCTCAAGCTGCACGAGCTGTTCACGGACCAGGACTGGAAGTCCGCGGACGTCGTCGGCGGCCGCCGGCTCGTCCTCGGCAACTCCGACGTCCGGATCTCCTACGTCGCCGCCGGGGCCCCGAGCGAGCTGTACCGCAACGGCCTCGGCGACGAGTGCGTCTACGTGGAGTCCGGCAGCGCCACCCTGGAGTCGGTCTTCGGGTCCATCGAGGTCGGCCGGGGAGACTACGTGGTGATCCCGCGGGCCACCACCCACCGCTGGGTGCCGGCCGGCGACGAGCCGCTGCGCGCCTACTGCATCGAGGCGAACAGCCACATCACCCCCGTCAAGCGCTTCCTCTCCAAGTACGGCCAGCTGCTGGAGCACGCGCCGTACTGCGAGCGGGACCTGCGCGGCCCGGCCGGCCCGCTGCTGGCCGAGGGCACCGACGTGGACGTGCTGGTCAAGCACCGCGGCCCGAACGGCATCGCCGGCACCCGCTACACCGTGCCGCACCACCCGTTCGACGTGGTCGGCTGGGACGGCTGCCTGTACCCGTACGCCTTCAACATCCGCGACTACGAACCCATCACCGGCCGGATCCACCAGCCGCCGCCGGCCCACCAGGTGTTCGAGGGCAACGGGTTCGTGATCTGCAACTTCGTGCCCCGCAAGGTCGACTACCACCCGCTGTCGATCCCGGTGCCGTACTACCACGCCAACGTCGACAGCGACGAGGTCATGTTCTACTGCGGCGGCGACTACGCGGCCCGCAAGGGCTCCGGCATCGGCCAGGGCTCGATCTCGCTCCACCCGGGCGGCCACACCCACGGCCCGCAGCCGGGCGCCTACGAGCGCTCGATCGGCGTGGACTTCTTCGACGAGCTCGCGGTCATGGTGGACACCTTCCGCCCGCTGGAGCTGGGCGAGGGCGGCCGGGCGAGCGAGGACGGCAACTACGCCTGGACCTGGTCGGGCCGGGGGCCGCAGCAGTGAGCGGCTCCCCCGGGATCCCCCGGCTGTTCCAGGGCCTGTTCGACGACGCGGCCGTGTTCCCGCCCGGGAACCTGCCGGTCACCGAGGCGGTGCCCGCCCACCGCGCCCACCGCGCCGCCCGGTACGCCGACGCCGTCGGCCCGTTCCTCTGCGGAGCGGGCCGGCTGGACGAACTGGCGGCCGCCGCGCGCGACGGCGGCCCCCGCCTCCGGGTCGGGCTGGTGCTGCCGGGGGGCAGCGCCGAGCTCGGCCCGGCCCTGGCCGCCGCCGCGCCGTTCGAGGTGGCCGGCGTCGAACTCGCCACCCGGGACGCCGCCGAGGCGGTCGCCGCACTCGACCTGCTGCTGCCGCCCGAGGTGCCCGCCGCCGTCGAACTGCCCCGCGAACTGCTGCGCGGCGACGCCCTGGACGAGGTCCTGGACGTCCTGGTCGACAGCCCCTACCGGGCCAAGTTCCGCACCGGCGGCCTGGTCGCCGGCGCCTTCCCGGACGAGGACGAGCTGGCCGGCCTCCTCACCGGCTGCTCCCGCCGCGGCCTGCCCTACAAGTGCACGGCCGGCCTGCACAACGCCGTCCGGCACACCGACCCGGTCACCGGCTTCGAGCACCACGGCTTCCTGAACGTCCTGCTGGCCGCCCAGGAGACCGACCGCCGGACCGCCGCCGAGGTGCTCGCCGAGCGCTCCGGCGAGACGCTCGCCAAGGCCGTCCTCGCCCTGAGCGGGCATCAGGTGACCGTGATCCGCAACTCGTTCACCGCGTTCGGCACCTGTAGCATCGCCGAACCCCTGGACGACCTGGCCGCCCTCGGCCTGCTGTCGCCCGCCCTCACGTCCCAGGAGGACCGTTGACCACCGCCCGCAGCTGGTTCGCCCCCGCGAACGACTCGCCGTTCGGCGTGCACAACCTGCCGTACGGCGTCTTCACGGCCGGCGACCGGCCCGGGCAGCGGCGGATCGGCGTACGCGTCGGCGACTCCGTCCTGGACGCCGGCGCCGCCGCCCGCGCCGCCGGAACGCCCTCCGCCCTGCTCGACGCGGACTCGCTCAACCCGCTGCTGGCCGCCGGCCGCCCGGCCTGGACCGAGGTGCGCGCCTCGCTCACCCGCCTGCTGACCGAGGAGTCCCACCGGGACGCCGTCACCCCGCTGCTGCTGCCGCTCGCCGAGGTGGAACTGCACCTGCCGTTCGAGGTCGCCGACTACGTCGACTTCTACGCCTCCGAGCACCACGCCACCAACCTGGGCAAGCTGTTCCGCCCCGGCACGGAGCCGCTGACGCCCAACTGGAAGCACCTGCCGATCGGCTACCACGGCCGCTCCGGCACCGTGGTGGTCTCCGGCACCCCGGTCGTCCGCCCGCACGGACAGCGCAAGGCGCCCACCGACGCGGCGCCGTCCTTCGGGCCGACCCGCCGGCTGGACATCGAGGCCGAGGTCGGCTTCGTCGTCGGCGCGCCCTCCGCGCTCGGCGAGCCGGTCGCCCTGGACCGCTTCCGCGAGCACGTGTTCGGCGTCTGCCTGGTCAACGACTGGACCGCGCGCGACATCCAGGCCTGGGAGTACGTGCCGCTCGGCCCCTTCCTCGGCAAGTCCTTCATCACCTCGCTCTCGCCGTGGATCGTGCCGCTGGACGCCCTGGAGAGCGCCCGGGTCACCCCGCCGGCCCGCGACGTCGAGCCGCTCCCCTACCTCGACGACCGCGGCGGTGAACCGTGGGGCCTGGACCTCTCCCTGGAGGTCCGGCTGAACGGCCACACCGTCTCCCGTCCGCCGTTCGCCTCCATGTACTGGACGGCCGCACAGCAGCTCACCCACATGACCGTCAACGGCGCCTCGCTGCGTACCGGCGACCTCTTCGCCTCCGGCACGGTCAGCGGTCCCGAGGTGGAGAGCCGCGGCGCGCTGATCGAGCTCACCTGGAACGGGGAGAACGCGCTCAAGCTCCCGGACGGCTCGACCCGCACCTACCTGGAGGACGGCGACGAGGTGACCATCACGGCCACCGCCCCCGGCCCGGAGGGCACCGTCGTCGGCTTCGGCGAGGTCACCGGCCGCGTCGCGCCGTAGCAACGCCCCGAACCACCTTTCCCCCGCCGGACGAAGGGCGGCCCCGGTCACCACCGGAGCCGCCCTTCGTGCTCCCCGGCCGGTCCCGGTTCCTCGGCGGGGGTCCGGCTCGGGCTCGGGCTCGGGCTCGGGCTCCGAGGGTGACCGGGGCCACCGCCGTTCGTGCTTGCGGCCGTGCCCCGGGCCGCCGGTACGGTGACGGCGGGGTCCCGGAGCACGGCCCGGCGACGACGGACACGACAGGACGGGAGTGGGGACGATGGCTGACGAGGTGCGGACGTCGGTGGACGGCGGGGTCGGGCGGATCGTGCTCGACCGGCCGCGGGCGCTCAACTCGCTGACCCGCGACATGGTCGTGGCGATGCAGGCGGCGCTGGAGGAGTGGGCCGGCGACGACGCGGTGCGGGCCGTGCTGCTGACCGGTGCCGGGGAGCGCGGCCTGTGCGCGGGCGGCGACATCCGCACCATGCACGACGACGCCAGGGCGGGCGGCGCAGGGACGCGCGCGTTCTTCCGTGACGAGTACCGGCTGAACGCGCTGGTCTCCCGCTACCCGAAGCCCTACGTCGCCGTGATGGACGGCATCACCATGGGCGGCGGCGTCGGCGTCTCCGCCCACGGGTCGGTGCGGATCGTCACCGAGCGCTCGGTGGTGGCCATGCCGGAGACCCGGATCGGCCTGGTCCCGGACGTCGGCGGGACGTGGCTGCTGTCGCGCGCGCCCGGCGAACTGGGCACCCACCTCGGGCTGACCGCCGCCTCGATGACCGCCGGGGACGCGCTGCTGTGCGGCTTCGCCGACCACTTCGTGCCGTCCGAGCGGCTGCCGCGCCTGCTGGCGGAACTGCCCGCGCGGCTCACCGGCGCGCCGGCCGCCGAGGTGGTCGCCCGGTACGCCGAGGAGGCCCCGGCCGCGCCGCTCGCCGGGCAGCGCGAGTGGATCGACGACTGCTACGCCGCCGGCTCCGTGGAGGAGATCGCCGCGCGCCTGGTGGCGAGCGGCGTGCCGGCGGCCAAGCAGGCCGCCGAGGAGCTGGCCGAGCGCTCGCCCACGATGCTCAAGGTGACCCTGGCCGCCCTGCGCCGGGCCCGTGCGCACGGCTCGCTGGAGGAGAGCCTCACCCAGGAGTACCGGGTGTCCTGCGCGGCGCTGGCCCACCACGACCTGGTCGAGGGCATCCGCGCGCAGGTCGTCGACAAGGACCGCGACCCGCACTGGTCGCCGTCGGCGCTCGCCGGGGTCGACGAGGCGGCGGTGGCGGCCTTCTTCGAACCGCCGGCCGACGGTGACCTCCGGCTCGGGTGACCCGGTGAACGGGTGACGACCGTCTCGCGGACCGAGACTGGCGCGCGACCGGCCGGGTCGGAGATCGTTGGGTCGTCAGGGCCCGCCCCGGGCGGCGCCGAACAGCGGAACGTCCAGCACTGGAACAGGGAGTCGACGGCGATGACCGAGACCTACGAGACCATCCTGGTGGAGCGCAAGGGCCGGGTCGGCCTGATCACGCTCAACCGGCCGGAGGCGCTCAACGCGCTCAACACCCGGCTGATGAACGAGGTCGTGGCCGCGGCCACCGCGTTCGACCGGGACCCGGAGATCGGCGCCCTGGTGATCACCGGCTCGGAGAAGGCCTTCGCGGCGGGCGCCGACATCAAGGAGATGCAGGGCAACCGCTTCCCCGACGTCTACCTGGACGACTGGCTGGGCCCCTGGGACCGGCTCGGCGAGCTGCGCAAGCCCGTCGTCGCGGCGGTGGCCGGCTTCGCCCTCGGCGGCGGCTGCGAACTGGCGATGCTCTGCGACATCCTGCTCGCCGCCGACACCGCCAAGTTCGGCCAGCCGGAGATCAAGCTCGGCGTGATCCCGGGCATCGGCGGCTCGCAGCGGCTGACCCGCGCGGTCGGCAAGGCCAAGGCCATGGATCTCTGTCTGACCGGCCGGATGATGGGCGCCGAGGAGGCCGAGCGGGCCGGCCTGGTCTCCCGCGTCGTCCCCGCCGACCAGCTCCTCGCCGAGGCGCTGGCCACGGCGGAGAAGGTCGCCGCGATGTCCACCCCGGCGGCGATCATGCTGAAGGAGAGCGTCAACCGCGCCTTCGAGACCACCCTCGCCGAGGGCGTCCGCTTCGAACGCCGCCTCTTCCACGCCGCCTTCGCCACCGCCGACCAGAAGGAGGGCATGGCCGCCTTCGCCGAGAAGCGCCCGCCCGAGTTCAAGCACCGCTGAGACCCGGCCCCCCGGCCCGGCCCTCCCCCCACCCACCCCGCAGGGAGCGCCGGGCCGGACCACGGGTGAATCGCGACCTCCGGCCCGGCCCCTGCTCCCCCGTCGAGATCCTGTTCCCCTCCGAGGTCCGACCGGCAGTCCGCTGGAGGGCGAAACGCCTGACAGAACCACCGATGAGGCTGGATGCTGATAGCCGTCGACTCCAAGTACCGGCATGCGCAAGCTACCTGACAGGAGAGATGGCTATGGCTCTGGAGTTCTTCGGGATCGACCCCGAGACCAACGAGGAGGGCTCGCCCACGGTCTGGGCGGACATGATTCGACGTCGACTCGTGATCCAGAGCGATACCGTCACGGCAACCCAGCTTGCAGAGATCGGCGAAACCCAGTGGGTCGCCGGCCACAAGCCCGGTGTTCCTGCCCACGAGTCCGTGATCAGTATTCCCGAGCGAATGATCCCCTTCATAAGGAAGGCCTGCGATGCAATCGAACGTGCCGGACTTCAGGACCCTGCTCCGGGAAGCGAAGAAATCGGCCGTGCACCTGGAGATGCGTGATCAGTACAGCGTCGCCGACGAGACCGACCAGTTCGCCGCCTGGAAGGCCGGGCACCGGTACTCCGTGGAAGACCGGGCCGAGTGGTGGCACCCGTTCCATGACTTCGTGGCGGAGACCATCGCCCGTGGCGTGACCGTCCGACGTGCCCGTATCGTGTCGGAGCCGGTCACCGAGTACATCCGCTACGAGCACTCCCACACGTTCACCAACATCGCGGCCGGCGAGCAGATCCGATGGCTCCCCCGGAGTCGGGCACTGGATCTCGCCCTGCCCGGCTCCGACTTCTGGCTGTTCGACAGCCGGATCGTGCGGTTCAATCTGTTCACCGGCGACGGCGCGTGGGCCGATCCCCGGACCGTGGTGACGGAGGAGCCGGCCACCGCGGAACTCTGCGCAAAGGCATTCGAGGCCGTGTGGGGGCGAGCCGTGCCCCACGAGGACTTCGAGGTCTGAGTCAGCCCGTCGCCACCAGGTGGACAGCAGATGCCATCGCCGCTCTCATCCAGCGTAGTCGCAGCACGGAAGGCCATCGCCGATCAACTGGCCGAGATCCGCAAGGACGCCGGTCTCAGCGGGGACGAGCTTTCCGGCCTGTGCGGCTGGCACCCGGCCAAAACCTCACGCATCCAGTCGTGCAAGTCCGCTGCGTCGGAGGACGACATCAGGGCCTGGTGCCTCGCCTGTGGAGCCACTGACCGGATTCCCGACCTCATCGCCGCCTCCCGCGCCGCCGACTCCATGTATCACGAGTGGAGACGCCGGAACGCCTCCGGCATGAGGCTCGCTCAGGAGAAGGCCCTCAGCGACTACCAACACACGCGCCTCTTCCGGATCTACGTCTCGAACGTGCTGCCCGGCTTCTTCCAGACAGCCGCGTACGCAACAGCACTCATCCAGTCGGTCACGGACTTCCAGGGCACTCCGAACGACGTCGCAGCGGCTGTGCCGGCTCGTCTGGCCCGAGCACGCCTCATGTACTCGGGGAAGCACCGGTTCGCTGTCCTGATCGAGGAGTGGGTGTTGCGAACCAGGATCGGCAGCGCGGCGGACATGACCGCTCAGCTCGACCACCTGCTCACCCTGATGTCACTGCCGTCCGTCTCCGTCGGAATCATTCCGACCGGTTGTTTCCGCACCATCTGGCCGCTTGAAGCCTTCTACCTCTTCGATGACCGGCGAGTGGCGGTGGAGACCCTGACTGCCAAGATCAACGTACTCCGGCCCAGGGAGATCACGGACTACATCAGGGCCTTCGCAGGTCTTTCCGGAATGGCCGTGTACGGGGCGACCGCCCGGGCCCTGGTCACCGACGCCGCTGACTCTTTGGAGTGACCTCGCGCAATCAGGTGCAACTTCGTTGAGGCCGCCGCGGTCGTCCCTCTACGGTCTGTCACATGCCTCGTCGGCGTGCCGCGTCCGACGGACGCGGCACGCGAGGCAGTGCGCCACCGCGAAGGAAGGAACGAACCATGTCCGTTGTGCTGGAAGCGCCCACGGAATCCGTGTTCCGCGACCCCCGCGCACTCCTCAACTCCGTTCGGCCGTACGTCAGGGAGCTGACGTACAACGTCTTCGAGGGCCCCGGAAACACCGGCGACCTCTACGGCCGGGAGCTCGCGCTCCTGCTCCGGGACAACACCATGGTCCGCAACATGGCCGAGCGGATCCTGGACAACGCCATCGCCTACACGATCACCGCCATGGAACACCCGGAGGTCCACCTGGGAGTCGGCAGGATCGTGGACATCGGCGTCCACCAGCTCCTGCTGGACACGCCCGTGTACTTCGCCATCTGCGAGACGTACAACGCCGGTCGCTACAAGCACCATGCCCCGCTGATCCGACGACGTGGTGACGGCATCGTGATCCGAACCGCCGACTTCCTGCGCCGGAACGGGTTCGACGCCGACGAGGAGCTGTGGGCGACCGACGGGGCGGAGTGCTCCCCGTGCGACTCGAAGGTCCCCGACAGCCACTGACCGGACCATGAGCCCCCGCCCACGAACCGTGAGCGGGGGCTGCCGTCCGCCGGCTCTTCCTCGAAGGAGGCGCGTTGCCCGCACAGCACGACATCGATTCCGAGCGCGAACTCTGGGACACGTACGCGGCCGGGGTCGAGGACAGCGTGTTCGACGCCGGGCCGGCTTTCCGCTGGACGCAGTACTCCGGCCACGGGCCCGGGCCGGACCTGCTCGGTTCGCCTGCCAGTGCGCTGGAGATCGGATGCGGAACCGGGCGCGCCCTGGCCGCGCTCGCCGGTCGGGGCGTGGAGGTCACCGGCGTGGATCTGTCGCCTGTCATGGCCGGGAGGGCCGCCGAACGCTGGGGACCGTCCGGTGTCCGGATCCACTGTGCCGAGGTGCTGGACTACCTGGGCAGCGCCGAAGGGACCTGGGACGCGATCTACTCGGTGTTCGGAGCGGTCTGGTTCACCGATCCGCTCAAGCTGCTCCCACTCGCCGCATCCCGCCTGAACCCCGGCGGCGTCCTGGCCTTCTCGCAGCCTCCCGCCATCCCCGGTGCCTACGGCCCCCAGGGCATGTACAAGGGCGGCTTCGCCGGACGAGCGCTGTACACGTACCGCTACTCCTACACGCCGCGCAGGTGGGTCGGCCTGCTGCGACGGAGCGGATTCGAGTCGGCGGAAGCCTCGGTGCTCGACGCCCCGACCGAGGGGCACATCGGCACACTGATCGTGACGGCCAGGACACCGGGGGCCTGACGGCTGCCGCCGCAGGACGGCCGGTCGGCGTGTACAGCGGCGCGGGGCGTGGTTACGCTGGCGGCGCAGACACGCGAAAACACGGTCCCGGTCGGTAGTCCGGGCATCGGCGGCTCCGGCCGCCGGTCAGTAACCTCCCCTCCCAGGGTGTCCGGTGTGTCCGCCTCCCCACGCACGGCGCGTGGGTACGACGCACCATTGGGAGGGCACTTTGCCGAGCACGTTCAGCGTGTTCTTCGACGACCCGTTCTGGGTCGGGGTACTGGAGATCGCCGATCACGGCGGGGTCCGGGCGGCTCGTCACGTCTTCGGCTCCGAGCCGGGCAACGCGGAGCTGCTGGACTTCGTCCGGCGTGACTTCGGGCGGCTCCTGGACACGGCGCTCGCCGCCCCCGGGACGGCCGTCGGTGGACGCCCCGCGCAACGACCGCCGAACCCCAAGCGGCTCGCCCGCCGGGCCGCGAAGGAGCAGGCGGCCCGGCCGTTGAGCACGGCCGCGGAAGCCGCGCTGGCGAAGGCGCACGAGGAGTCCGGGAACCTCAACCGCGCAGCCACCAAGCGCCGCGCCGCCGAAGCCGCACAGGAGCGGCGGGAAGCAGCCCGCCGACAGGCCCGGCAACGGCGCCGCGGCCGGTGAGAGGGCACGGAGCGGGCCGACGGCCCCGTGGCGGCCCGGTCAGCCCCAGGTGAGCGGGTCCAGGGCCAGGTAGAAGCGCAGCCGGTCGCCGTCCGGGGCGGTGCCGTAGCGGTCGGCGAACGCCGCGTCCGCGGCCCGGGCCCGGGCCTCGTCCGGCCAGGTCTCCCGGGCGTTGGCGAGGAGCAGGGCCAGGTCGGCGTGGCGGTCGGCCCGTCCGAGGCGCCCCAGGTCGATGAATCCGGAGACGTCCAGGGTCCGCGGGTCGAGGACGATGTTGGGGAGACAGAGGTCCCCGTGGCAGACGACCCGGTCCGCGGCCTCCTGGGCCCGCCGCAGGGAGACCTCCCGGGTCACCGCGGCCAGCAGGTCCGCGGGAGGCGTGCGCTGCTGCTCGTCGGGGAGGAACTCCGGGTTCACGGCGCCCCGCGCCACCACGTCGCGCGCCCGGTCGACCATGGCGTCCAGGTCCCGGTCGAACGGGCAGCTCCGCACCGGGACTTCGTGCAGCCGGCGGACCGCGTCCGCGATGCGCTCCCAGGCGGCCGACAGGTCCTCCGGCGACAGCCGGTCGGCGGGCACGCCGGGGACCGCGCCGGTCACCAGGCAGGCCCCGGCCTCGTCCTCGGCCCAGCCGAGCACGCCCGGGCCGGACACGCCCCGGCCGTCCAGCCACGCGGTCCGGTCGCGCTCGGCCGCCAGTTCCCCCGCGTCCGCGCCCGGCACGCACTTGGCGTACCTGGTGGCGTCGGCGCTGCGGAAGACCAGGGCGCCGGACTCCCCGCTGGTGACGGGCAGCCACGCCCCCTCGACGCCGAGCCGGTTCGGCGAGAGGGGTCCGGGCCCGGAGCGATCGTCCATGCGGCCACTCTAGCCACGGGGGAGGAGGTGCGCCGACGTGTTCAAGGCCCCGTACCGGCCGGGATATCCGCTTGCGGGTGACGGCGCTCCACTGGCACGGTGCAGGTCTCCGGAAGACCTGCGGGGTTCCCATGACGATCTACTTCCACGGCGCCGACGAAGTCCCCTTCGGCTGCTTCTCGAACTTCTCCGACCACGGCTTCGAGCTCGACGGAGTCCGCTGGCCGACCTCGGAACACTACTTCCAGGCGCAGAAGTTCAAGGGCACGCGCCATGCCGAGCTCGTCCGGCGCGCCCGCACCCCGCTGCGGGCCGCGGAACTGGGCCGTGACGCCTCCAGGCCACTGCGGAGGGACTGGGAGCGGGTCAGGGACGACGTGATGCGCCGCGCGGTGGCCGCCAAGTTCGCCGCGCACGCCGACATCCGCGCCGTCCTGCTCTCCACCGGTGACGAGGACATCGTCGAGGACACCACCACCGATCACTACTGGGGCCGGGGCACGACGGGACGGGGCCGGAACATGCTCGGGCGCATCCTGGTGAGCACCCGCGGCCGGCTGCGCACCGGGCCCGCCGGAACGCCCGCCCCCGACGGCCGCCGCTGAGTCTCGCCGACGGACCCGCCCGGAAGCTCAGGTGTCGTAGCCGGCCAGGATCGCGGCGAGCCGCACGGACCACTCGCGTTCGGCGACGGCGTGGCCGCGCTCCAGGGTCCCGACGAACTCCGCCCGGCTCAGCGTCGCCGTCGCCGGCTCCCGGCGGTCGGCGGCGCCCCGGGCCTCGCCGCCGCCGTCGCCGTCGCGCACCCGGCAGGCGAGGTGCACCCGGTCGCCGTCGGGGAAGGCGAAGGCCCGCACCCCGTCGGTGCACTCCCCCCACTCCAGGAACTCCCACCGCGCGAGCGCCTCCCCGGGCCCGGAGGCGGCCGACGCTCCGGTCCCGTCGTACGCCCAGCGCTCGGCCGCGCGGAAGGACTCGGCCGGCGAGGTGAACCCGGCGGGCGCCGCGACGGGCGCGCGGAAGCGGCCGAGTTCGTCCCCCAGCTTCTTGACCAGCAGCGGCGGGTAGAACGCGTTGTCCCACGTGTTCACGTGGAGTCCGCCGACGAAGACGTCCACGCAGAGCAGACCCGGATCCCGCTCGATGTGGAACTCCAGACCGAACCCCGTCCGCGACCCGACCAGCACGGCGGCCCCCTCTCCTGCGTCGCACGACACCGTCCCGGCCCGACCCTACCGATCCCACCCCCGGAGAACGGCCGGTGAATCCTCGGTTCCACCGCGATGCCGGGGGCCGCGAACCGGCCGACCGGGCCCTCGGATTGGCTGCAAACCGCGCAGACACCACCGCGGAAGAAGATCTACCGTTTCCCGCCGAGGGGGCCGCTCAGGCATGCCCTCCCGGGTTCAGGGACCGGATTTCGCACCACTCGATCTGCCCTACGGAGGAGAACTCGAATGTCCGTCAAGAAGACCGCATCACGCCTCGCCGTCATCGGCGCCACCGCCGCACTCGCGGTCGGCGGCCTGGGCGGCCAGGCCAACGCCAGCTTCGTCAACATCGACAGCTGGAACACCTTCGAGTGCAACAAGACCGCCGCCTACTTCTGCCTCTGGTACGGCCCCAACCACACCGGCGGCAAGTGGACCAGCAACGTCGTCGCCGTTCCCACCATCAGCGGCAACTTCAGCGACGGCAACCCCGTGCGGAACAACGCGGCCTCGGCCGAGAACGCGAGCGCCTGCAACGTCGGCATCTGGGTCTACCCCAACTACATGGGTGACGAGAACTGGCTGAGCCCCGAGAAGGGCGGAAACCTCACCCCGTACCTGAGGAACAACGAGGCGTCGATGGCCCTGGACGACGCCACGCGCGCCTTCTGCCCGACCGTCTGACGGCCCGCCGCGACGGTGGCCCGTCCGCCGGTGCGGACCGGCGGACGGGCCGTCCCGCGCAGCCGGACACGCTCGGACCCGACTCCGCGCCGCCCGTCGACCCGAGGCGCTCGTGAACCCGGGCCGCCTGTGAACCCGAGGCGCCCGTGAACCCGCACCACCCCGAAGGAGAACAGCCGTGACCTCCGCAGCGAGCGCCCGCCGGGCACGGCTCCTGGCACCGGCCCTGATCGCCCTGGCGGCCGGCGGCTGCTCCGCGTCCGGAGGGCGGGCGGCGCCCCCGGCGTCGCCGCCCGCCGTGGTGGCGACGCCCACGCCCGAACCCTCCCAGGTCCCCGAGCTCCGGCTGCCGGTCGCCGACTACATGCTGACCCCCGAGCAGTCGGCCGAACTGAAGTGGCTGAACACCAGGAAGGTCGCCGTCTGCATGAAGCAGTACGGCCTCGACCTGCCGGTGTCGCCGGGGCCGGTCGTGTCGAACTCCGACTCCCTCATGTTCCGCCGCTACGGCCTGACCGATCCGGCGAGCGCCGGCGTCTGGGGCTACCACCTGCCGAGGCGGGAGAACGCGACTCCGCAGGCCACCCTCTCCCCGGTGCAGCAGGCCGTGCTGCTCGGCCGGGACGCCACCGGCAAGCCGCTGACCAGCTCGAACGGCCGGACCGTGCCGGCCGGTGGCTGCCAGGGCAAGGTGAACGCCGAACTCCAGGCGCTCCAGCTCGGCGGCCAGGGTCCGGGGGGCGCGTCCCAGCTCGCCGCACGGACCAAGGCGGACAGCTTCTCCCGGTCGATGGCCGATCCCCGGGTGAAGGAGGTCTTCGGGCTCTGGTCGGAGTGCATGCGCGGGGCGGGGTTCAGCGCGCCCAGTCCGGTGGAGGCGGGGGCGGACCTGCCCTCCGTGAAGGAGCCGAAGCCGGACGCCGCCGAGATCCGCATGGCGCGGAGCGACCTGGACTGCAAGGCGCGGACGAACCTGGTCGGCGTCTGGTTCGCCGTCGAGTCCGACTACCAGAAGGCGGAGATCGCCCGGCAGCCCGGGGAGTTCGCCGCGCTCAGGGCGGAGCTCGACGCGCAGGCCGCCCGGATCGCGCAGCTCGTCGCGGGCCTGGCCGAAGGCTGATCCGGCGGACCGACGGCGCCCGCGGCCGGGCCGGGGTGTGCGCCCCTCCGCCGGGCCCGGGGTGTGCGGACCCGCGTGCGGGAGGGGGCTCAGCCCTCGGTCGTGACGGCGGTGTTGAGCCGCGCCAGCCCGCTGCGGGTGGCCGCGACCACGACGCGGTCGCCCGGTTCCAGGGTGCGCGTGCGGTCGGCGTACCTCCACTGGTACACCTGCGGGCTGCGGGCCAGCCGGACGGCGAGGACCCGGACGCCGCCGGGGTCCTCCAGGTCGTGCCGGTTCAGGCCGACCAGCCCGCTGCCGACCTCCGCGGTCAGCTCGGCGATCAGCAGCACGTGCCGGAACACCGAGAGCGTGCCTAGCACCTCACGCCCCATCAGCGCGGAGGCGAAGGCCGGGGCCGACATGTACGAGGTGGAACGCGAGGCCGCGTTGTCCAGCGTCGCGTACACGTGGGCGGCGAAGCTGTCGTCGAAGAGCCGCAGCACCACCCGGACGTCGGGGCGCACGGCGCGCGCCTCCAGCGCGGCCTCCAGGTTGGTGGCGTCGTCGCCGCTGACCGCGACCACCGCCCGGCTGTGCTTGACGCGGGCCCGGCGCAGCTGTTCGGCGAGCGGTCCGTCGTCGACCACCACCGGGACGCGGAGCGCCCGGACGGCGGAGATGCCGCGCGCCTGCGGGTCGCTCTCCAGTCCGACCACCGGCACGCCGAGGCCGTGGAGTCGTTCGACCACCCGGGTGCCGAGGTTGCCGAGCCCGACCACGACGACGTGGTCGCGGGTGCCCACGCCCGGGTTGCGGGGCTGGCCGCGCCGGCCGGAGGCGAGCACCTCGACCATGATCGCGGTGGCGACCGGCGCGAAGGTGATGCCGCAGAAGGTGATCACCACCTGGGCGACCCGCTGCCAGGTGCCGCCGGTGCCGCTCCCGGGGGCGTCGCCGGGCTGGTCGGGCTGGGCGGCCCCGGCGAGGTCGAGCAGGGCGGCGTAGAGCGACCAGGCGAAGTCCCCGTTGAGGTACCAGAGCAGGCCGAAGGCGAACATCACCGCGGCCAGCGCGGTGATCAGCACCACCCGGAGCCGGACGCTGGTGAAGAAGCGCAGGATGTCCCGCAGCCGCCAGCGCAGCCGGCGCCACAGGGGGATCCGGACGGCGGGTTCGGCCGGCAGGTACTGCAGCACGGCGGTGTCGCCGTCCCCGGCCGGATCCGTGCCGGTGTCCGGCGCCGCGGCCCCGGCGATGCGGCGGGCCTCGGACCCGCTGCGGATGCCTCCGCCGTCGCCGTACGCGGAGGCGAAGCGGACGAAGTCCGCGGAGTCGCCGGGCTGCCGGGGCATCAGCCGGATCCGGCCGAGGTCCTGACGGTCGATCCGGTCGGCGACGACGCACAGCGGGTTGTCGTCGCGGTCCTCGCCGTAGGCGACGTGCAGGAAGCGGTCGCCGACCTGGACGGACTGCGGCCGCGACAGCGCGGCGTCGGCGAAGGCCGGGGCGGAGGTGGCGGAGCCCGACAGCGCGGTGCCGTTCCTGAGCAGCCGTTCGATGTTGGCGCCGAGGCGCTGGTTGAACATCCGCAGCACGATGCGGATCCCGGGGTTGTGCTCCTGCGCTGCCAGCGCGGCGTGGATGTTCTCCTGGTCGTGACCGTCGACGAAGGCGATGCCGCGCGCGGTCTCCACCCGGACGGCGCGCAGGGCCTCCGCGGTGACACTGCCGAACTCGACGACGGCGGCGACGCCCTCCAACTGTTCGATCCGGGGCGCGTGGTCGCGGGTGCGGTCCGGAACGAGGACGAGGACCGGCACGTCGTAGTGCTCGACGAGTTCGAGCGCGAGGCGGTGGGCGAGCGCGTTGCCCCCGCAGACGATGTAGTGCTGGCTGATCGGCTCGACCGGAGGGGTCCCCCACCCTTCAGAAGTCATATCGCCGGATCTTATCGACGCCGAGTGAACCGGACATGGCATTCCGAGAACCCCGGGGAGACCATCCGATCACTCGAACGGGTGTGTCCAGGGCGCGGAAGCCGGCGCGCTCGGTGATCGTGAGGAGCGCCCGACCCACGGGGAGCGCCCGGACCGTGCAGCGCGCCCGCCCGCTCCCCGCGCCGCCGGCCGGGCCCCCGACTCCCCAGGAGGACGCCACCGTGGTCTCCCCGATCATCACCCCCGACGGCTCCCCGGTCCGGGGCCCGCTCGGTCTGCTCGCCAAGGCCGCCTGGCAGGTCCTGCTGGTGGCCGGGATCGTCTCGCTCGGCCTCGGGATCGTCGTGTTCGTCTGGCCCGAGCAGACGCTGCTGGTGGTCGGCGTGCTGTTCGGCCTCTACCTGCTGGTCATCGGCATCGTCCAACTGGTCGCCGCGTTCGGCACGCACGCCACCACCGCGCTGCGGGTACTGGCCTTCATCAGCGGCGCGCTCTGCGTGCTGCTCGGCCTGCTGTGCTTCCGCAGCGCGGCGCAGTCGGTGCTGCTGCTGGCGATCTGGATCGGCATCGGCTGGCTGTTCCGCGGCATCACCCAGCTCGCCGCGGTGATCTCGGACGAGGCGATGCCGGCCCGCGGCTGGCAGGCGTTCGCGGGTGTCGCGAACACCCTGGCCGGGGTGCTGCTGATGGTCTGGCCGGCCGGGTCGATCACCGCGCTGACCGTGCTGGCCGGCTGCTGGCTGCTGATCCTGGGGCTGATCGAGGTCGTCACGGCCTTCCAGGTCCGCAGCACCGCCAGGCAGATCCCCTCCGGCGTCTGACGGCCGCGCCGGACGCCCCGGCGGCCCACGGGCGTGCTCCCCGGTACCGGAACCGCCCCGGCGCCACCGCGGCACCGGGCCGGCAGCGGCCCGGCACCGGCCCGGTCAGCGCCAGCGCGGCGCGTCCGTGCCCCAGCGCCCCGGCGGGCGCGTCCAGTCCGCCGGGGCGCCCTCGTACCCGACGGGCGGCAGCGCGTACCGGAGCCGGCCGTACGGCGAGTCGGTCCGGGCCAGCCGGCACGCCGGGTCGTAGGGCTCGTCGTAGGGCTCGTCGTCGGGCGCGTCGTCGGGCGGCAGGTGCGGGTCGGCGGTGGGGGTGATGCCGTGCAGCAGCCAGGAGGCGGTGCCGGCCAGCGAGAAGCGCAGCCGGCGCCCGCCGGGGCGGCCGGTGCGCTGCTCGGTGAGGGCGCGCAGCACCCCGGCCGCGATCAGGTAGCCGGTGCCGTGGTCGAGGGCCTGGGCGGGCAGGACGCCGGGGCGGCCGTCGGCGCCGGCCTCGGTCGCGGCGATGCCGCAGCCGGCCTGGACCAGGCTGTCGAAGCCGCGCCGCCCCGCCCACGGGCCGGTCCAGCCCCAGGCGTTCAGCTGGACGGCGACCAGGCCGGGGCGGCGCTCGATCAGGGCCTCGGGGGCCAGCCCGTGGGCGTCCAGCGCGCCGGGCCGGTAGCCGGTGACGACGACGTCGGCGGTGGCGAGCAGGTCCTCGAAGACGGCCCGGTCGGTGCCGTCGGCGAGGTCCAGGCGGGTGGAGCGGCGGCCGAAGCCGGTGTCCGCGTGGGCGTCGTCGGCCTCGGGGAGGTGCGGCGGGTCGATCCGCAGCACGTCGGCACCGAGCAGCGCGAGGGTGCGGCCGGCGACGGGTCCGGCGATCACCCGGGTGAGGTCGAGGACCCTGACGCCGTCGGCGGGCAGGCCGGCGGGCTCCAGCGGGCGGGGCGGGGCCCCGTCGAGGACCCTGACCTCGGCGAGCGGCAGCACGGTGTCACGGACCGGCGCGACGGCGACGGCGAGCGCCCCCGCCCCGTAGGCGCGCTCCTGGACGGCCGCCGCGGGCAGTTCGCGCAGCACGGCGGCGAGCCGTTCGGGCCCGGAGTCCCCGGGCAGGCCGAGCGCGGTGAGCAGCCGGTCCCGGTGGTGGGGGTAGTTGGCGTGGGTGCGCAGCCAGCCGTCGGCGGCCGGCCAGAAGCCGGAGAGCGGCGCGAAGCTCGCCGGGGCCCGGCCGTCGATCCTCAGGTGGCGTTCGCTCACGAAGGCCGTGGCCACCGCGCCCTGGTCGATCCGGACCGCGGGCACCGGGCCGCCGGAGCGCAGGGCGGAGAGCTCGGCGGCGGCCAGCGAGCAGGCGGCGACGGTGGCCCGGGCCAGCCGGCGCACCGGCAGCCGGGCGGGCAGCACCGTGTCGGGGCCGTGGAAGGAGACCCGCTCCGGCAGTGCGGCCGGGCCGCCGAGCGCCTGCCAGGCATCGGCGGTGGGACCGTCGACGGCGGCACCGCCCGAGGTGGCTGCGCCGGAGGCGGACGACGTCGGGGCGGCGGGCCCGGGCTGCGCCGGGAGCGAACGGTCGGTCATCCCCGCATTCTGCTCCTCCCGCCGGGCGGTCGCGGTGACGGCCACCACCGCGGTCCGCGCCCCGCCGCCCGACCGGTGCGACCCCGGGAGCCTGTGGGACCCGGGTCCCACGGCCTGCCGCCCCGGCGCCCGGCTGCGGGCCGACGGCCCGAAGCCCCACTCGGGGAGCCGTCGCCCGGGTACCCGGTGCGCCGGAGGGCCCCGGAGGACGGCGGCCGGAGGGCTCAGAAGGTGAACCGGAGCGAGCGGACCCGGTGGTCGAAGCTGGACGGGATCAGCACCGGCTCACCGATCGAGCGGACCTCGGGGAGCCGGGTGAACAGCTCCCGGTAGAGCGCCTTCATCTCCTGCCGGGCGAGGTGGGCGCCGAGGCAGTAGTGCGGTCCGCCGCCCCCGTAGCCGAGGTGGGGGTTCGGGCTGCGGGTGATGTCGAACGCGTCGGGATCGGTGAAGACGGTCTCGTCCCGGTTGGCGGAGCCGTAGTACAGCACCACCTTGTCGCCCGCCCTCAGCAGCGGGCCGCCGGGGCCGCCGAGCCGGTGGTCGACGGCCAGGGTGCGGCGGAACTGGATGATCGGCGTGGCGTGGCGGACGATCTCGTCGACCGCGCCGCCGAGGTGGCGGTCGGGGTCGCCGAGCAGCAGCGCGCGCTGTTCGGGGTGGCTGGTGAGCAGGTGGAGGCCGTGCGCCAGGGCGTTGCGGGTGGTCTCGACGCCGGCCACGAGGAGCAGGGAGAAGAAGGCCCCGAGCTCCCGTCCGGTGAGGCGGCGGCCGTCGACGTCGGCGGTGACCAGGGCGGAGATCAGGTCGTCGGCGGGCCGGCGGCGGCGCTCGCGGCCGAGTTCGGCGACCATGCCCTGCATCCGGGCCAGCGCCCGCAGCCCGCGGCCGGGCATGCGGATCCGTTCGCGCAGCGGGCGGGCGACCCCGGTGTGCTCCGAGGCGTGGTCGACCTGGTCGAGGATCGCGCGGCGGGACTCCTCCGGGATGCCCATCATCGTGCAGATCACCCGGAAGGGGAGTTCGGCGGCGACCGCGGCGACGAAGTCCCCGGGGCGCTCGCGCTCCACCCGGTCGACGAGCTCGGTGGCGACGGTGCGGATGTCGTCCTCGACCCGGGCGATCAGCCGGGGGGTGAAGGCGCGCGAGACGACGCGGCGCAGCCGGGCGTGCCGGGGGTCGTCCAGGTTCACCATCGAGTCGCCGAACAGCAGGCGGACCCAGCGGGCCGGCTCGGGGGTGGTGACGCCGGGTTCGCTGAGGAAGACCGCGGGGGTGCGGCTGGCCTCGACGACGTCGGCGTACCGGACGAGGGCGTGGAAGCCCCGTCCCGGGCCGCCGCCGGACCCGCCACCGGGGCCGTCGCCGAAGCGGGCCGGGGCGGGCAGCCGGCGCAGCGCGGCGAAGCCGGCGGCGCGGTCCCGGTCGGGGAGCCGCCAGAACGCGGGGTCGGCGAGGTCGGGGAGGGCGTCGGTGCCGGTACCGGCGAGGTCGGCGCCGGTGCCCGGGCCGGTGCCGGCCTCGGGTGCGGTGGTGTCCATGCCGGGTCTCCTGTCACGGTCGTGCCCGTGTGCGCGAGGTCACAGTCTGGTGTCACATTCAGTACGCACCGTCATCAACGTGTCAAACCGATATGACGGTATGAAACAGACCTTCCAGGAGCAGTCCGGCACGCCCCGACCGGGACTCTCCTCACGCACCGTCAGGTTCCGGCCACCGCACGCTTCCCTTCCGCATCACGGCCCCCACCCGCCCCGGGGCCCGGGGGTGCCCGAACGACTTGCCCGGGGAGGCCCCCGCGAGGTGGCCGGACATGCCCGGACAGGGGCGGAACCGGCCAATAGCGGAGGGCGCGGTACTGGTCGGCGGAGGCGGGTGCGACGATGAGTGTCATCGTGATGACCGACCGGATCCGCTCGCTGCGCGCCGTGGTCGCCGCCGCGCTCTGCGTGGCGCTGGCCGCCACGGCGCATGTCGCCATGGCCGGTTCCGGCGTGTCCGTGCCGGTACTGGCGGCCGCGTTCGGTCTCACCCTCGGCTTCGCCTGGCTGCTGGCCGGCCGGCGGCGCGGACCGGCGGCGATCAGTGTCTGGATGGTGGTGGCGCAGACCGCGCTGCACCTGACGTTCCAGCAGGCGGGCACCTTCTTCGGGGGCGGTGCCCGGGGCCGGACCGTTCCGACGGACTGGGCCGCGCTGCTGCTGTGCAACGCGGACGCGGCGCCGACCGGGCTGTCCTCGGACCAGCTGGCGCTGATGGCCGGGCTCGACCCGGACCTCCCGCCGCCGGTCACCTCGCTCCCGGTCCACGCCCACGGCGCGCCGGCGGTCCCCGACCTCCCGTCCGCCGCAGGCCGTTCGGTGCTGGACGCCGCGGGCGGCCTGGGAGGGTCGGGCGGTTCCGGCGGCATGACCGGGATGACCGGGACGGGTGGCATGAGCGGCCACACCATGGCCGGGCACGGCATGTCGCCCGGCATGATCGCCGCCCACGTGCTCGCCGCGCTGGCCTGCGCCCTGCTGCTCTGGCGCGGCGAGACGGCGCTGGCGCGGCTGTTCGACCTGCTCGGCGCGCTGGGTTCGGTGCTGGCGGGTGCGCTGCTGGCGCCGCTGCTCGCGCTGGCCTTCCGGCCGGCCGGCTACCGGCCGCCCGGCGCGCCCAGACCCGTCGGCCACCGGGCCCGCCTGCCGCGGTCGGTGCTGCTCTCGCACGCCCTCGTCCGCCGCGGGCCGCCCTCCCCCGCGTTCGCCCGCTGACGCGCCCGCCGCCGTTCCCGGACACCCCCGGTGTCCGCCGTGCGGCGGGCCGGTCGCCCCGCGCCGCAGCCGCGCCGCCGGGTGCCGCCGCCCGTCTCCGGACGACCGCCGACCGACCGCGCCCCACCGCCGCCCCCGCCTGCCGCCGGGGCGCCCGGTGGACCGTCGCGGACCGGCCGGAGGGTCCGCCCGGTCCGGAGCCCGGCCGGTACCCGCGGGGCCGGCGGCGGTGCCGGGGCCCGGGCCCGCGCGCGCCGACCGTCCCGCCGTTCCACCGGCCGGGGCCGGGCTCGTGCGGCCGCCCACCGACGCCGACGGCGCCGCCCGCAGCGGCTCCGCACCCTGACTTCCTCTCAGGACCTCTTCATGCCTGACTTCGACGGCGCACCGGACCTGCCCGGCGCCACCGTCCTACCCCGTCCGCCGGCCGTCCCCCTGCCCGGGACCGCCCTCACCCGCCCCACCGTCCGCACCGGTCCCGCCGGTCCCGCCGGTCGCGCCGTCGCCGCCCGTCCCACCGCTCCCGCCGGTCGTCGCCGTGCCGAGGCGTGCGAGGAGTCCGGCCGTCCACTCCTCGGAGGGCCCGCCGGTCCGGCCCGCACCCAGCGGTCCGCGCAGCCGCTCCGCCCGCTCCAGCCACTCCCGGCAGGCCGCGCACCGCGCGACGTGCTTGTCCAGCCGGCGGTCCGGCACACCGGCCGGTTCGCCGTCGAGGCGGGCGGACAGAGCGGTACGGAGTTGCGCGCATCTCATACGACCATCGTCCCGTACCTGCTCCGAGGTGCGACCGACCGGGTGGGGGGCCGCCGTGGATGACGACCAGCTGACCGCACTCGCACTGGCCGCCCGCGAGGGCCGGGCCGACGACGTCGAGGCCTTCGTCCGGGCCACCCAGCGGGACGTGTGGCGGTTCGTCGCGCACCTCACCGACGTGCAGTCCGCCGACGACCTGGCCCAGGAAACCTTTCTGCGTGCTCTGCGCAGCCTGCCCGGGTTCGCCGGACGCTCCTCCGCCCGCACCTGGCTGCTCTCCATCGCCCGCCGGACCGTCATCGACCGGTACCGCACCGCCGCCGCCCGGCCGCGCTGCGCCGCCCTGCCGGACTGGCAGGAGGCCGCCGAGCGGCAGAGCACCGCACCCACCGCGGGGTTCGAGGACGGGGTCGCGCTCGACGACCTGCTCGACCGGGTGCCCGCCCAGCGGCGCGAGGCCTTCGTGCTCACCCAGGTCGTCGGGCTCAGCTACGCCGAGGCCGCCGAGGTGGCCGGCTGCCCGGTCGGCACCGTCCGGTCCCGAGTGGCCCGGGCGCGCGAGGAACTGATAGCCCGGCTGCGGGCGGCCGAGGCGGCCGACCCGGCCCCGGGCGCGCCCGGGCCGCCCGGCTCGGCGGCCGAACTGGCGGCCGTCGGCTGATCCGACCGAAAACGACCGGCCCGGAACGGCCGGGCGGAACCGGGCCGGATCCGGAACCGGGGCCGGGAGCGACCGCCCCGGAGGGCCGTCGGCGGCACCGGACCGACGGCCGGGGAGGGCGGCGCGCGGGGTGACGAACCC